>PBSU01000034.1 GCA_002726415.1 Acidiferrobacteraceae bacterium
CTCAGACCTAAACCCGGCCCGATAACGGTCACATCGACCCTCCCCAGTAACTTATGCAGCTCTCTCGCTTCACTGATACCCCGCGCCATTAATTCGGGACTAGACGCTGTTATGGAGCCAACGTTATCCGGATGGCAGGCAACCGTGACCCGGCCGGCCCCCATCCGCAGCGCCGCTTTGCCTGCCAAGACGGCTGCGCCTGGCATACCGGGTCCTGCCCCGATGATCAGGGCATGCCCCGCCCTGCCCTTATGGAATGTGGCGTTGCGGCAAGGCAAGTGGTCTTGCACCCATGCCGAACCCAACCGAACGCCCTCGTAAGTTTCGCGCTCACAAGCAGTTGCGACATCCAGATCGTCAAAGAACACCTCGCCCGTAACGGCGGGGCCTTGACCCGTAAACAGGCCCAGCTTGGGGGCAATAAATGTGATCGTGGCCGATGCCCTGATCACCGGCCCCTTCGCCGCGCCGGTGTTCGCCTCTAGTCCGGACGGGATGTCAACGGATAAACAAGGCGCGTCGCAGTTATTCATCTCACCGATCAACGTGCCGTAAGGGAGACGCAATTCGCCGTGAAAACCGATTCCCAAAAGCGCATCCACCACCAGGTCCACCCTGGTCTTAGCATCGATTGCGATTCCCAGACCAGGCGCATAAGGGGTAGCTGTCAGACCAGCATCCTGTGCTAGGGCTTTCGCCTTCTGCGCCTCCGCCGTATCAGGGTCTCCCAGACCAATCAAGTTGACGGTAAGTCCTGCTGCGGCCGCAAGGGCCGCAATGATGTAGCCGTCGCCGCCATTATTTCCCGGACCGCAGATGATGGTGACATTCTGGGCCTGGGGCCAGCGCTGCCTGAGCAGCCGATAGGCCCTGGCGCCGGCCCGCCCCATGAGTGTCCCGCCAGGCGTGCCAGCTTGAATTGCCCGCTGATCGATCCGTCGGACCTGTTCGGCCGAATAAAGAAACTCAGGTAAGCGTGTCACCACGATATCATAGCGTGATGGACAGCTTATCGTTGGAGGAACTGGGAAAACTGAAAGACCAGATCCACCTGTGGGCCCGGGAACTCGGTTTCACCGGGCTTGGGATTTCCAGCGGAGGGCTGGGCGAGGCAACCTCTGCGCTACAGGCATGGCTGGCAAAAGGCTGGCACGGCGAGATGCACTTCATGGACCGCCACACACCCAAGCGGTGCCAACCGGAGCTGTTATTTCCTGGGGTCCACCGTGTGATCAGTGTTCGCCTGAATTATTACCCTGAGACTGGCGGGCGCAAGGGTAGTTCGTTGAACGAACCAGAGAAGGCCTACATCGCGCGCTATGCGCTCGGACGGGACTACCACCGACTTATGCGCCGAAAGCTTCAGAGACTGGCCGAACGAATCACCACGGTAGCCGGCCCTTTTCGCTACCGCGCATTCACTGACAGCGCGCCGGTAATGGAAAAACCGCTCGCGCAGGCAGCAGGGCTGGGGTGGATTGGCAAAAACACCAACCTGATTCACCCTGAGCAGGGTTCATGGTTTTTCCTGGGAGAACTTTATACCGACCTGCCGCTACCAACGGATGAAGCCAGCATGGATCACTGCGGCTCTTGCACCCGGTGTATCGAAGCCTGCCCCACCGGGGCGCTAGATCAGCCTTACCAACTCGACGCCCGTCGGTGTATAGCCTATCTTACGATCGAACATAAGACTGCCATTCCCGAAAACTTGCGGCCATTAATCGGTAACCGGATTTTTGGCTGCGACGATTGCCAGCTGGTCTGCCCGCACAATCAGGGTGCGCCACAGGGCGACGTTGCCTTTAAGCCACGCTACGAACTGGATACCACCTCGTTGCTGACCCTATTCTCCTGGACTGAAGGAGAATTTTTCCAATACACGGCCGGTAGTGCCATACGACGTCTGGGGTACGAGCGATGGTTACGTAATCTCGCCGTGGCACTGGGGAACAGCCCATCGGAGAGCCGGACATTATCCGCGCTTGATGCAAAACTGGGTACAGTCTCGCCAATGGTCGAGGAGCACATTATCTGGGCCAAAAAACAACTTGCTGAAAATATTGATCCTGAGATCAGGTCGCTTTCGGTTTAAAAAAATACTCCCGATAGAATTTGAGTTCCTCGATCGAATCAAGGATATCGTCGAGTGCGCGGTGCCCGCCACCCTTAACATAGGCATCCGTAAGATCTGGCCGCCATCGTACAGCCAATTCCTTGATGCTACTGACGTCAAGATTACGGTAGTGTAGAAATGCCTCTAAACGTGGCATATAACGATAAAGGAACCGGCGATCCTGGCAGATACTGTTGCCACACAGTGGCGCCCGATTCTCCAGCACATGCTCCGCCAGAAACTGCAGTGTCTGCTCCTCCGCCTGTACCTCACTGACATCAGATGCCAGGACCCGTTCGATAAGGCCGGTCCCGGCATGGGTTCTCTGGTTCCACTCATCCATCCCAGCCAGAGTTTCGGGAGATTGGTGAACAGCCAGTACCGGCCCTTGCCCTATGAGATTGAGTTCAGCGTCCGTGACCACCGTCGCAATCTCGATGATCCGGTCCGAGTCCGGATCGAGACCCGTCATCTCCAGATCAATCCAGACCAGGTTAGCCGCGTCGAGCGCCATCTAGATCCGTTGCGAGCAAGTCCCGCGCACCCATAATTCTATATCTCGAGCGTCATCCCTCAGGCCGCATCCTCAACCGCCTTCATACTCAGGCGGATGCGCCCTTGTTTATCGACTTCAAGGACTTTGACCTTTACGACATCACCTTCCGCGAGTTTATCGCTCACATTGGCCACTCTTTCATCTGAAATCTGCGAAATATGCACCAGACCATCTTTCCCTGGGAGAATATTGACGAAGGCGCCAAAATCCATCAGCCGAACCACTTTCCCTTCGTAGATCGTACCGGCTTCAACATCTGCGGTGATCTGTTCGATTCGCCGCCGTGCTTCTTCTGCCGCCGACAGATCCGAGGTTGCAATCTTGATGGTGCCATCATCCTCAATATCGATCGCCGCGCCCGTCGCCTCAGAGATCGCACGGATCGTCACTCCCCCTTTACCGATGACATCACGGATCTTGTCCGTCGGCACTTTCATGGTCGTAATTCGCGGGGCATAACGTGACATTTCCTCGCGTGGTGCACTGATGACTTTAGCCATCTCACCCAGTATATGGATCCGCCCGCGTTTGGCTTGCGCCAAGGCCTGCTCCATGATCTCCCGAGTAATACCCTCAATCTTGATATCCATCTGCAAAGCCGTTACCCCTTCGGCTGTACCGGCTACCTTGAAATCCATATCACCAAGATGATCTTCATCGCCCAGAATATCGGTCAGGACCGCATATTCTTCTCCATCTTTAATCAGACCCATGGCAACCCCAGCCACGGGTGCCTTTAGCTTTACCCCCGCATCCATCAATGCCAGGCTGGTACCACACACCGTCGCCATAGAACTCGAGCCGTTCGATTCTGTGATGTCGGAGACCGCTCGAATGACGTAAGGGAAGTCCTCCGGATCTGGCAAGACTGCAAGAATGGCGCGCTTGGCAAGCCGGCCATGCCCTATCTCCCGACGCTTCGGGGAACCCACACGTCCGGTCTCGCCAACACAATAGGGCGGAAAGTTATAGTGCAACATAAAGGGGTCGCGACGCTCGCCTTCAAGGGCATCGATGATCTGGGAGTCCCGTTCAGTTCCCAGTGTGCTGGTCACAATCGCCTGGGTTTCGCCACGGGTAAATAGCGCAGAGCCATGGGTTCTGGGAAGGATCCCGGTTTCGATTGAGATCGGGCGCACGGTTTCCCGATCCCGGCCATCAATCCGAGGCTGATCGGCCAGAATGCGGCCCCGCACAGTCGCTTTTTCAAGGCTTTTTACCACTCCTTTTACTGCCTCTGCCTGACCTGCGGCCGAATCCTCAGTCAGCAGTGCATCAAACACAAGATCCTTCACCGCACCGAGTGCATCTTGCCTGTCCACTTTATCTGCAATTTGATACGCCTGCTCGATGCCTTCTTTTGCGAGGCTTTCTATCTGGGTCGCCAAGGCTTCATCCTGGGATACCGCCTCCCAATCCCAACGTTCATTTCCCGCTTCTTGCGCAAGATCGCCTATCGCTTTAATGGCAACCTGTGATTCTTGATGGCCGAACATCACGGCCCCCAGCATCTGTTCTTCGCTAAGCTGCTGCGCTTCGGATTCCACCATCAGTACGGCACTTTCGGTACCGGCAACAACAAGGTTCAGATCTGAGTCCGCCAACTGGGTCGCGCTGGGATTGAGCACGTACTCTCCGTTGACAAATCCAACCCGAGCAGCACCCACTGGGCCATTAAATGGCACACCGGAGATGGCCAGCGCTGCAGAAGCACCCACCATCGCGACAATATCCGGGTCCACTTCAGGATCCACGGACATGACGGTGCAGATGACCTGCACCTCATTGTTAAAGCTACCCGGAAAAAGAGGACGGATGGGTCGATCGATCAGGCGACAGGTCAGGATGGCCTTTTCTGACGGTCTACCCTCTCGCTTAAAAAAACCGCCGGGAATTCGACCGGCGGCGTAAGTTCTTTCTTCATAATCTACTGTAAGTGGGAAGAAATCCCGGCCGCTGGCCTCACGGGCAGCAACCACCGTGACCAGAACCACGGTTTCGCCCATGCTGGCGAGGACGGCGCCTGTGGCTTGGCGTGCCACGCGGCCGGTTTCCAGTCGCATTTCTTGCGCCCCATACTGGAATGTCTGGACAGTCTGTTTCAATGAAAATACTCCATGTGAAGAATCCGCTCCGGCGCGTTAGCGCCGCAGGCCTAGCCTACCGATCAGGGAACGATAGCGTTCCAGATCCCGTTCCTTGAGGTAGTCCAATAATTTTCGACGACGATTCACCATACGCAGGAGACCCTGGCGGGAATGATGGTCGTGAATGTGCGTCCTGAAATGCTCGGTAAGGTCACTGATCCGGGCACTGAGCAACGCTACCTGGACTTCGGGCGACCCGGTGTCGCCTGGGTTAGTGGCGTAATCGCTGACAACCTGCGCCTTGTTCTCGGCGGCTAGTGACATATCGAAACCTCTTGCATGCTGATATTCCTGGTTTGGCTTCGACCGATCGAGGTCGAGGCCGATGGTCCCGTCCAGCGCCTCTGTGGCGACGGCACACGGCGGACTGTTTTTCCTAAAAAGAACTTGCGCGCACACTGGCGCCATGGTGCCGACTCTGCTGGGAGAATGCTTTGAGCAATACTCGTCAGGCTGATAGGCCGCGGTATTCTACAGTCAAGGGGGTGTTTCCTCAACAAATTCAGCCCGTTTGGGCTCCGGGACTCACCAACCGCTCCGGTGCTACCGTATCGTGGCCCGCGACAACCCCTACCCCCAAAAAGCCCGCTCCGGCCGAATAGAGCCGGACCTGACCCTCTCGCGGGAGATTTCGTGCCCGCACGGCCTGTCCACGACATAAATAAAATGCCGCGTCAACGGATAACTCAACCAGTGGCATATGTACAAGACTCTCGCCGATATCTTGCAGGTGCGCCCGCCGGGCGCAAACCTGGGGAAGCGCTGCAAGCGCCTTCAGCGTGACCGCATCGCTGACCGTCAGGTCAGCAACCCCAAGGCGCCGCAGCCCAATAACATGCCCCCCTACTCCCAGGGCATCGCCCAGGTCAGAGGCCAGCGTTCGCACGTAAAAACCCGAGGAACAGACCAGTTCCAAGTCGACATCCTGGCCATCGAATCCCAACAATTCGAGTCTTTCGACCATGACCTCCCGTCCTGTTCGTTCCACTTCTTTTCCTTGACGGGCCAACTTATACAACGGTTGTCCATTTAGCTTGATAGCGGAATACATGGGCGGGATCTGTATATAGGAACCGCGAAAACGAGCCAGCGCATCTCCCACTTCGGCCTGGGATACCGAAACTACCGCGCGCTTGATCACCTGCCCTTCTGAATCTCCAGTATCGGTTG
This sequence comes from Acidiferrobacteraceae bacterium, assembly GCA_002726415.1. Lineage (GTDB taxonomy): Bacteria > Pseudomonadota > Gammaproteobacteria > Arenicellales > UBA868 > UBA868. Next base: position 5,990 of record PBSU01000034.1, read on the forward strand.
ACTCGCCAAGTCGCACCTGAGCACGGTAATGCTTAGCGGATCCCAGAAAGTATCCAGACCATCGGGTCGTGGCGCCAAAGCACAGGGGCAGGAGACCAGTCGCGATGGGATCAAGGCTACCTGTGTGTCCCGCCTTTCGTGCGTTCAGTAGTTTTCGTGCTTGCTGCAACGCGTCGTTAGAAGTGATCCCATCTGGCTTATCCAACAACAAGATGCCATCCACAGCATCGCCTGGCGGGGATCGACGCTTACGACCCATCTTCGTTGTTCCTGGTTTCTTGGAGCCCTTCAAGCAGGCTTGAAATACGCGAGCCGCGTTCAATACTGGCGTCATATTCAAAAACGATTTCCGGTGTTCGGCGAAGGTTCACTTTCTGTCCTAACGCCCAACGCAACTGCGATGCGTGCTCATTCAGGAAAGCCGCTACTTGGGTTTCGCCAATGGCTGGCGAAAGTGCTGTGATGTATATCCTGGCAAAACGCAGGTTCTTACTCACCGAAACCGCGGTGATAGACAGAATACCCAGGCTTGGACCGGGCAGTTGGTGGGCGATGATCGTCGCCATTTCCCGGCGAATAAGCTCACCCACTCGACGGGTGCGATCAACCCCCTGCATGAATCAATTCCCGGGGCTACAGGCTAGCTGCCTGCTCGATAGTCTCGTAAATCTCGATCTGGTCTCCGGGCTTGATATCGTTGTAGTTTTTCACGCCAATCCCACACTCAAAACCCGATTTGACCTCGGCCACATCATCTTTGAACCGTTTCAATGAATCTATGTGGCCATCGAAAATAACGACATTCTCCCGCAGAACCCGAACGGGTAGGTGGCGACGCACTTCCCCCTCTATCACCCGGCACCCAGCAACTGCACCCAGTTTCGCGACCCGGAACACATCGCGTACCTCTGCGAGCCCTACGGCCTGTTCACGGATTACCGGCGAGAGCAAGCCGGTCAATGCCGCCTTAACCTCATCGACAACGTCATAGATCACGTTGTGGTAGTGGACATCAATGTCTTCGGATTCGATAAGCTTTCGGGCCGCAGCATCCGCACGAACATTAAAAGCAATAATGATCGCTTCTGATGCGCCCGCCAGGTTGACGTCTGATTCATTGATGCCGCCCACCATTCCATGGACGACGACGACTTTAACCTCGTCGTTACTGAGCTTCTCCAGGGACTCTGTCAGCGCTTCGACTGAGCCCTGCACATCGGCCTTAATAATCAGGTTGAGCGGCTTAACCTGGCCTTCGCCCATCTGACTGAACATGCCTTCCAGTTTGGCCTTTTGCTGCTTTGCCAATTTGACCTCTTTGAACTTTCCCTGCCGGAAACTGCTGATCTCACGGGCCTTTCTTTCATCGATTACTACAGAGAAATCGTCCCCCGATTCAGGCACGCCCCCCAGGCCTTGGATCTCGATCGGCGTAGAGGGGCCTGCATTCTTAACCGTTTGGCCGGAATCGCTGGTCATCGCACGAACCCGGCCAAACTCCCGCCCGGCAAGCAGAATATCGCCGCGAACGAGATTGCCCCGTTGCACCAGAATTGTCGCCACCACGCCTCTGCCTCGATCAAGCCGGGCCTCAACAACGGTGCCGGAGGCTGGGCCCTCATGCGGTGCCTGAAGATCCAGCAATTCGGCCTGGAGCAGGACGGACTCCAGCAATTTATCGACACCGTCTCCCGTCATTGCCGATACTTCATTGATGAGAATGTCTCCACCCCATTCTTCAGGAATCACTTCCTGAGTCGCCAACTCCTGCTTAACCCGGTCGGGATCGGCGTCCTCCTTATCCATCTTGTTGATAGCAACAATCATGGGTACCTGGGCATTTCGCGCGTGATTGATCGCTTCGATCGTCTGTGGCTTGACACCGTCATCGGCTGCCACGACCAGAATGACCAGGTCGGTTACCTTCGCTCCGCGGGACCGCATAGCACTAAAGGCCTCATGGCCGGGTGTATCCAAAAAGGTGATAGTGCCGCGCGGCGTGGCAACACGGTAAGCACCGATATGTTGTGTAATCCCCCCCGCCTCACCTGCAGTGACCTTAGTCTTACGAAGGTGATCAAGCAACGAGGTTTTCCCATGATCAACATGACCCATTACCGTCACCACCGGAGCTCTAGGTCCAGGCGGGAAGTCATCCGATTCCTCATGGGCGATCAACATTGCCTCCGGATCATCAGCTAACGCAGTCGTCGCTTTATGCCCCATCTCCTCAACCACGAGCATTGCCGTATCCTGGTCCAGCACCTGGTTGATGGTGACCATGCTGCCCATCTCCATTAATACTCGAATCACTTCGGCAGCCTTAACCGACATTGACTGGGCAAGATCGGCAACGGTCACGGTCTCGGGAATGGCAATTTCCCGACTGACCGGTTCAGTCGGCTTTTCAAAGGCGTGCTGACCGGCCGTAGCTGAGGTCAGCTTTCTGGGTTTGATGGCCTGGCGCGGCTTACGCCTGCCGCGCTTGCCCGCAGCCATATGCAACTCGCCCGCTTCACCCGGACGGCCCTTGCCCTTGCGTTTCTTAGGTTTTTCATCACGCCGGCCTGGCGCCTTTTGATCGGCAGGGGGAGAGGCTGGCGACACGGGAATAGTCGATGGCTCCTCAGTGGCCGCAGCGCCACCTTCGTTTTCGGCCGCTTTGGCAGCCTCTTCGGCAGCCTCTTCGGCTATTCTTTTCGCTGCCTCCTCGGCTTCCTTTTTCGCCTTTTCTTCCGCAACCAGGCGTTCCTGCTCACGTTGTCGGCTCTCTTCCTCTTCACGAGCAGCCTGCTGGGCTTCCTCCTGCTGACGTTGTAGCTCGCCACGGCGAACATAAGTTCGGCGTTTCTTGACTTCGACGTGCACCGTTCGGGCCGGCCCGGTTCGAGAACTCTGCTTAACTGCCGTGCTGGTCCGGCGGCTCAGCGTAACCCGCTGCTGAGCCTTCTCTGCCGCAGGGCTCGCTTTACCTCCGCGCAGGTAGGCCAACAACGTATCGCGTTCGGCATCGTCCAGGGCGCCATCGGTTTTCTTGCCCCCAATTCCAGCCGCCTCGAGCTGTTGCAACAGCTTTTCTCCGCTGATTCCAATTTGCTCAGCAAGTTTGTTAATAGGCACAACAGGCATAAGTTGATCCGGCTCCGGTTGGTGGCTAAAACTAGGCTTCTTTCGTCTCAGCCTGGGTGTCGTCGGCCTGTGCTTCGGCAAACCAGGGCGCTCTGGCCGTCATGATCAGCTCGCTCGCCCGTTCAGCATCGATACCGGTCAACTCCACCAGCTCATCTGTGGCGCACTCGGCGACCGCCTCCATCGAGCGAATCCCGTTCGACGCAAAAAGCGCTGCGGTTTCGTCATCCATTCCTTCCATGGTTTGCAGATCCGGCTCTGGCCGTGTCCGCTCCAACTCTGCAATCTCACGGATATCGAGAAAGTCACGCGCTCGATCCCGCAACTGCTCTACCAGTTCCTCATCGAAACCTTCTACGTCGAGCAGTTCCTGTACCGGGACATAGGCGACCTCTTCGGGCGTGACAAAGCCCTCTTCGACCAGCACGCCCGCTACCTCGGAGTCGATATTCAGCTGGGTCATGAGGCGCTCAGAGGCCTGTTGCGCCTCTTGCTCGGCCTTTTCGGCCGCCGCATCGTCCGTCATGATATTCAGCTCCCAACCGGTCAGGTCCGATGCCAGACGCACGTTCTGCCCGCCCCGGCCGATGGCGAGTGACAGTTGGTTCTCTTCGACCACCACGTCCATCGATCGAGATTCTTCGTCCACGAGAATCGAATCCACCTCAGCCGGCTGGAGGGCTTTGATCACAAATTCTGCCGGATTTTCTGCCCAGGTGATGATATCAATGCGCTCGAGGTTGATTTCATTGGAAACACTTTGCACGCGCGCGCCTCGAATACCCACACAGGCGCCGACGGGATCGATCCGACTATCCTGTGAGCGAACCGCAATCTTCGCCCGCGAGCCCGGATCCCTCGCAGCCCCGAGAATCTCAATGACCCCCTGACCCACCTCCGGTACCTCAAGTTGAAATAACTTGATGACCAGTTCCGGGCAACGTCGATCGAGTATCAATTGGGGGCCTCTGGGCTCGGAGCGGACCTCAGTCAGAATCGACTTGATGCGATCGCCACTACGGAGAATTTCACGATCAATCCAGTTTGAGCGCGGGAGTGAAGCTTCGACGCCTTCTAAGTCGACGATAGCTTCACGATTACCGACCCGTTTGACCACGCCCTGCACCATTTCCCCAATACGATCTTTGAACTCCTCGTACACCCGTGCCCGCTCGGCCTCACGCACTTTCTGGCTGATAACCTGTTTGGCCGCCTGCGCTTCGATTCGACCAAAGGTCGCGACCGTTTCAAGTGGCTCCTCTACCACACCACCCACTTCATGAGTCTCGTCCGGATAGCTGATCTTCGCAGCGGCCAACGTCATCTGTTGTGCGGGGCTTTCCACGGCGGCGTCATCCTCCATGATTTCCCACTGGCGAAAAGCTGCGTAGTCTCCGGTCTCCCGGTCAATTCCAACCCGGACCTCGATATCTTCACGATAGCGTTTACGGGTGGCTGTTGCGAGTGCCGCTTCAATCGCTTCAAACACGATCCCCCGATCGATATCCTTCTCTCGAGAAAGCACGTCAGCCATCATCAGTACTTCATCCTTGGTCATTCATTAATCTCCAAAAAATTCGCTCTGATCTCAATTGACTGCCCATCAGGGCCCAGGTGCGACCAGATTGGCCTTTTCCATGTCACTAAAAGGCAGTTCATAGGCCTCTCCATCTACCTCGACCACTGCGAAGTGTTCTCCCACCTCTGTGAGTCTCCCGGTAAAGCGGCGTCGGCCCAGATGGGAGCCCCGCATGATGACCTTAATCTCGCCTCCCTCGAAGCGGCTGAAGTGCGCGGGTGTCACCAGTGGTCTATCCACGCCTGGTGACGAGACTTCCAGGGTGTACTCGCCTTTTATCGGATCTTCAACGTCCAGAATCGCACTTACCTGCTTACTTACCTGCTCGCAATCATCCAGCAAGATGCCCCCGGGCGCATCGATGTACGTGCGCAGGATCTGGCCGCCCCCGCTCGACCCCGTAAGTTCGACCATCAGCAGTTCGTACCCCATATCCTCGACCGCGGGCTCCAGTAGCGCTCTGATCATGCCTGAGTCCACAACAATGGCATCCCTCTTTTCTGTTTGGCTCAGCCCTTCGCCAGCGCGCCAAAAACAAACCCCGCTGTTGCGGGGCCCTAGTCAATCACCACGTTTGGTAGCGGGGGTAGGATTCGAACCTACGACCTTCGGGTTATGAGCCCGACGAGCTGCCAGACTGCTCCACCCCGCACCGCAACATGCTATTGTATCGCGATACGGCCGTGCGCACAAGAAATGCGCGGCCAAATCCACGACTGCGAAGCCGGTTCGTTGATACGCTTTCCCGCAGGTTTGATCTCGTGAACACGGTGATCCGGTTAAACTCTGTCCGACTTCAAACTTATATCCTCATGCCATTTTATGCAAAACATCGACCCTGGTGAGATCGCGAAATTCGAGTCGCTCGCCTCTCGCTGGTGGGACCCAGATAGTGAGTTCGCCCCGCTACATCAGATTAACCCTTTGCGGCTTAACTATATCGCCGAACGCGTGGAGCTGGGCGGCACGCGTACCCTGGATGTGGGATGCGGGGGTGGTATTCTCTCGGAAAGTCTCTGGTCCAAAGGTGCCGACGTCACCGGTATCGACGCGGGTGCGGCACCCATCGGAGTTGCGCGGCTTCACGCTCGCGGCAACGGTGCTCAGATCGATTATCGCCACACGACCATCGAGGCGTTACAGGAGCAACATGAACCGCCTTTTGACCTGATTTGTTGCCTGGAGATGCTTGAACACGTTCCCGAACCTGCTCGCACGGTCCGGGCCTGTGCCCAAATGCTGACCCCGGGGGGCAACATTTTTTTTTCTACTATCAACCGCAACCCCAAGTCTTTTTTGTTTGCCATTGTGGGCGCCGAATACCTGCTCTCACTTCTGCCCCGAGGCACTCATCATTATGAAAAACTCATTCGCCCCTCCGAGCTTGACCTCTGGGCGCGTGAGGCATCACTTAACCTGGACGCGATAACGGGGATGCACTACAACCCGATCACCAATCACTACCGACTCGGCCCCGGCGTGGACGTCAACTACATTGCCCATTACCGAAAACCCCTCACCTCCTGATGCACACCCTGGCGCTGGTGGTGCGGAACAACTCGCACCTACCTGTCTGCTGTTTGATCTTGACGGCACCCTCGCTGACACAGCACCCGATCTCGTCGATGCGCTAAACAAGACTCTTGTCGGCGCTGGCCTGGCACCCGTTCCGCTCAATCAGGCGCGTTGGTGGGTCGCAGGCGGCAGTGTCCGGCTCATCCAGGAGGCATTCTCTCTTACTGAGCAGCAGGCCTTGAGCAGTCCCTGGCGAGGGCAATTGCTCGAACACTACGCACAAAACGTGTGTGAAAAGACCCGTCTTTTCCCCGGCATCGCACAACTTCTCAGTCAACTTGACGACCACAGGATCGCCTGGGGCGTCGTCACCAACAAGCCCCATCGCTTCACCCAGCCCCTGTTGGTAGCCATTAATCTGGATAGACGAGCCAGGGTCATCGTCAGCGGCGACACGGTCGCACGCGCCAAACCTGACCCTCTGCCACTGTTGTATGCCAGCGACCAGATAGGCATCGCACCTCAGCGGGTGATCTACGTGGGTGACGACCTGCGGGATATCACTGCCGGTAAACGCGCCAAAATGACGACCGCAGCAGTCACATGGGGATATGGCCCGCCGGATGACGTGGCCCACTGGCGTGCGGACTGCATTATTTCCCAGCCCAGCGAATTGCTGAATCTGGTTGGGATCACATCCGAATCTGAGAATGGACCGGATGGGTCTCCAACTCCTGCCCGGCGGGTGTAACCTATTTCACAGACACCGCTCGGCTGCTAACGGATACTCAAGGTGCTGCAAAAATCGGTGTAACGCGGTACAAGGACGTACGCCCAGCGAGCGAGCATCACCACGCTGGTACACCGGTGTTACAGCGGGGTACCCCGGCGTTGCATTGCCGGGGTATTTTTAACTTGCTGGCGAGTCGAGCGCGGCTTCGAACTGTGGGATCGCCTCGAACAGATCTGCAACCCAACCATAGTCTGCTACCTGAAAAATGGGCGCTTCCTCATCTTTATTGATTGCGACGATCACCTTCGAATCCTTCATGCCGGCCAGATGTTGTATGGCGCCGGAAATGCCTACCGCAATATACACCGTTGGTGCCACGACTTTGCCGGTCTGACCCACCTGATAATCATTCGGCACATACCCGGCGTCTACTGCTGCTCGAGATGCGCCAACGGCCGCGCCGAGCTTATCCGCCAGTTTTTCTAACATCTGGAAGTTCTCCGAACTTTGCATCCCACGCCCACCGGAAACGATAATATCGGCGGTTGTAAGCTCTGGCCGTTCTGAGCGGGTTAGCTCTTCACCCACAAATTTCGACAACCCGGCATCGTGTCCCCCAGAAACCGCTTCGATGGGAGCCGCGCCAGATTGGCCGGCAGGATCAAAGGCGCTCGTGCGTACTGTAATCAACTTCAGTGAATCGGTAGATCGGACTGTCTCCAAGGCGTTGCCGGCATAAATCGGCCGCACGAACGTGTCCGGCGCTTCAATCAAACTGATGTCCGAAATCTGCTGAACGTCCAGTAGCGCCGCTGCCCGGGGCAACAAATTTTTCCCGAAAGTGGTGGCCGGCGCCAGCACATGAGTGTAATCCCCGGCGATCTGTTGAAGCAGGGGTGCCAGATTCTCGGCCAGGCCATCGGCCAGCGAGGGATCGTCTGAAATCAGAACGCGCGTGATTCCATCCACGGTTGCGGCCTCATCAGCCGCACCTTGGCAATTACTACCCGCGATCAGTAAGTCGATCTCGGCCCCTAAGGCAGTGGCGGCGGTGACGGTGTTAAGCGTTGCCGCGCGAAGACTTGTGTTGTCATGTTCTCCAATAACCAGAATACTCATCAGATCACCTTTGCTTCATTGCGGAGTTTTTCGACCAGTTCCGCGGCACTGCTCACGCGGACTCCAGCGGCCCGTGCCGGCGGCTCAACCACCTTCAACACCTCTAACCTCGGGGCCACATCAACCCCCAATTCTGTGGCGGTCACTGTGTCCAGTGGCTTTTTCTTCGCCTTCATAATGTTAGGTAATGAGGCGTAACGAGGCTCGTTCAATCGTAGATCGACCGTTATGATCGCAGGGGATGCGAGCTCAATATTTTCGAGTCCCCCATCAACTTCGCGGGTAACACGAACCGTTTCACCTTCTATCTGAAGTCGCGAGACGAAGGAGCCGATAGACCATCCCAGCAATCCCGCCAGCATCTGCCCGGTCTGGTTGTTGTCACCGTCGATCGCCTGTTTGCCCAAAATCACCAGTCCCGGAGCCTCTTTATCCACCAGTGCCTTGAGGAGTTTGGCCACGGCGAGTGGCTCGGGCGCTAAGTCGGTTTCGACCAGAATAGCCCGGTCCGCACCCATCGCTAACGCGGTGCGAAGTGTTTCCTGGCTCTGGCCTGTGCCCACTGCTACTGCGATCACCTCATCTACGGTGCCCGCTTCGCGCAGGCGGATAGCTTCTTCCACTGCGATCTCACAAAAAGGGTTCATCGCCATTTTGACGTTATTCAGCTCAACCCCACTTTGATCAGCCTTGACGCGCACCTTGATATTGGCATCAATCACACGTTTGATCGGGACAAGTACTTTCATATTCGCGCTTTCCTTGGGTGTTCGGAAATAATCGTTTCAGTTCGGTTCGGTGGACTCTGGCAGGCGCGAGCCTGGTGCTGGGTCAAATTACCCAATACACGACTACCTCAATCTGGCGCCCGACCCGCTTGCGTGCAATACGAAATTGGGCTCCCGACGCTCTGGAGCCTTGTTTTCTCGAACAAGAAGGCCGGTATTGTATTTTCTGATGGCGCTTGCGTCTATGGCTTAAAAACGATGCCTGTTGCTGGCTGCGCCAACAACTTCAATCACCGCGCCATCATGCTACCGCCGTCTTTCAGTGATCAGAGTTCAAATCTGGCGACTGGGGTTACGTTCAGGTCGCTCTCCTATCAGCCTCGGCCCACACGGCCTTTGATAATCCAGTGTCCCGACACAGTATTAAAAGTCATGAGCGAATCCAATCGCCGTTCGCGGGGCAATGCCCGCACTAAGCGACGAGCCCAAAGAGAGCATCCAACTCGGGCTGGGGCTCCCTATATCACCCGTCGGACTCCGGTATATGAACTGGCCAGTGAGGAATTGCTGAGCCTGATCGAACTTAACGCAGACCGCGTGCTGGAGGAGATCGGAATCGACTTTCGGGACGATCCAGATACGCTGACCCTATTTAAAGAGGCGGGCGCTGCGGTCGATGGCGAAAGAGTACGTTTTCCCCGCGGATTCTGTCGACAGATTATCTGCTCAAATGCCCCCAAGGAGTACATCCAACACGCCCGCAACCCCGAACGAAGTGTTCGCATTGGCGGAGATCACTGCGTTCTGGTGCCCGCCTACGGCCCACCTTTTGTCCACGATTTGGATCAAGGCCGTCGCTACGGGACTCTCGCTGACTTTGAGAATTTTGTGCGCTTGGCTTATCTGAGCCCGGCACTACATCACTCAGGTGGAACGTTGTGCGAACCAGTAGATCTGCCGGTCAATAAACGCCACCTGGATATGATCTATGGCCATCTACGCTGGTCTGATAAGCCTTTTATGGGCTCCGTTACAGAGCCCTCACGCGCTCAAGATACGGTCGACATGGCCAAGATTGTCTTCGGCTCGGACTTTGTCGATCAACACTGCGTGCTCACCAGCCTGATTAATGCCAATTCGCCGATGACCTTCGATGCAACGATGTTGGGTGCGGCTCGTGTCTACGCTGAAAATAATCAGGCTACCGTGATCTCCCCTTTCATTCTCGCCGGGGCGATGTCACCGGTGACCGTAGTCGGGACCTGCACCCAGATTCTGGCGGAAGCCATGGCGGGCATCTGCTTCACACAACTGGTACGGCCCGGTGCCCCCGTAATTTTTGGCACCTTCTCAAGTGCGGTGTCGATGCAATCCGGGGCACCAACCTTTGGCACTCCGGAGCCGTCGATGGTGATCTTTATCTGCGCCGCACTGGCGCGGCGGCTGGGGGTACCCTTTCGCAGTGGTGGAGGTCTTTGCGCCTCAAAATTACCTGACGCCCAGGCCGCCTACGAGTCCGCCAATACTTTGCAAAGCGCCATGCTGGCCGGGGTAAATTTCATGCTGCATACCGCAGGCTGGCTTGAAGGTGGGCTGGCAATGGGTTATGAAAAATTCATACTCGACGCCGACCAGGCCGGCATGATTGAAGTGTTTCTTTGTGGCCTGGATGACTCTGTTAACGGTCAAGCCATGGATGCGCTCGCTGAGGTAGGACCGGGAAATCATTTTCTCGGTTGCGCCCATACCCAAGCAAATTTTGAAAATGCCTTTTACCGCTCAACAACCGCCGACAGCAACAGTTTTGAGCAATGGCAGTCGGAAGGAGCCCTGGACGCTGCACAGCGGGCAAACCGGACCTGGAAAAAGATGCTTCAGGAATACGAGCCTCCGGCAATTGATGAGGGCATTCATGAAGGACTCCAGGACTTTGTGGCACAAAAGAAGCGTGCCGTACCGGACTCAAACATCTGACCATGCTACTTGCACGTGGCCCGGGTTACACCCCGGTCACCTAAACTGGTGCAAACTGCACGATCACTCTGCGATTCTGTCTCCCTTTCTTTTCAATCCGGGTCACGACCACCTCTCCAATCTCTCCCGAACGAGAGACGTGTGTCCCACCACAAGGCTGAAGGTCAACGCCCTCAAATTCCACCAGGCGAACCCGGCCGGTACCACTGGGGGGGCGAACAGACATAGTTCTGACTAAGTCGGGTTGTGCCGTCAGCTCTGAGTCGCTAATCCAACGCAGGTGCATCAAGTGATCCTCTTTGATCAGCATGTTCAACTGCCCCGTGAGCACTTCCTTATCCAGGGTTTCGGGTAAATCAAAATCCAACCGTCCTCTGCCATCGGCAATCGACCCGCCACTTACCGGGGCATCTATCAACGCGCATAACATATGCATACAACTGTGCATTCGCATCAAGCGATGGCGCCTCTCCCAGTCAATTCGGGCGGTGACCCCTTCGCCCGAGCGCGGCGGTGCATCACCTTCAGCGACAACATGGCACTGCGCACCGGACTCACTGTCAGCGATCGTGCCATCAATCCGCACCTGGCGGCCATCCGCNCAGATGAGCGCTCCGGTATCGCCAGGCTGACCACCACCTTGNCAATAAAATACNCTCTGATCTAGGACAACGCCGGTATCNCAAATCTCCACGACTACCGCCGGGCANTCGGTGCGGTAAGCATCTTCGTGAAAAAGTTTNCGGGTCATGGTTGNCACTACGCCCGCACGCGGCTCGATCGTGGATCATATAATGGGCTCAGACTGGCATCCGCCGGAATCCGCTCACCCGCCACCTCGATCTCCCAGGTTCCCTCATCGATGTAAGCCCGATTCATCAGGTCGGCTGCCTGCACATAGCCTAATCCGACGCACCCTCCAAGGGTGTGACCGTACATTCCGGATGTAGTGCTACCGACACGCTCTCCGTCCCGCCAGATCGGCTCTTCATGATAGAGCATGGCCTCGGGATCTCTTAGTAGAAACTGGACGAGCCGGCGTTTAAGGGGTTGCTCTGCCGCGCGCAATAAAGCATCACGACCACGAAACCCCCCTGGCTTATCCAGACTCACGGCAAATCCCAGCCCTGCTTCAAACGGCGTATCGTCAGGACAGATATCGTGGCCCCAGTGTCGGTACGCTTTTTCAATACGCAGACTGTTAAGTGCGTGCAACCCGGCTGGTTTCAGGTCACATGCAAGGCCCCCTTCTATTAGTGCGTCGTATACCCCGAGGGCGAAATCACTGGGGATGTATAACTCCCATCCCAGCTCCCCGACGTACGAGATTCGAGTCGCGCGTGCCAGGGCATATCCGATCTCAATTTCCTGCGATGTGGCAAATGGAAATGCCTCGTTGGCCAGATTAGCCGGAGTCAATTGCTGGAGTAATTCTCTTGATCGTGGGCCCATCAGGCTTACTACCGCATAACCCGCTGTCACATCCGTCACCACTGCCCGCTCGTCTGCGCGGATGCTACCCCGGAGCCATTCGCAGTCCCGCATCTGTGAGGCCGCCGCTGTAACCACAAGATATTCGGCTTCACTGAGCCGCGTGACCGTTAGATCTGCTTCGATTCCGCCTTCGTCGTTGAGCCATTGGGTGTATACCACCCTCCCCGGCTCGACATCCATCTTATTGGCGCTGACCCGTTCGATCACGCGCGCTGCATCCGCACCCTGCAGCAGAAATTTACCAAAAGAACTCATATCGAAAAAGCCGACGCTCTCCCTTACTGCTTTGTGCTCCGCGCTGGAATATTCAAACCAGTTCTGCTTGCCATAACTGTATTGGTACTCGGGCGTTATCCCGACAGGCGCGAACCAATTAGCACGCTCCCAACCTGCAGTCTCGCCGAAACAAGCCCCCTGATCCTTGAGTCGCAGGTGCAGGGGTGACGTCCTGACACCGCGGGCACTTTCAGGCTGGCGAAATGGCCAGTGCATTGCGTACAGCAGCCCGAGCGCCTCCACTGTTCGGTCGTGCAGGTATTTCCGATTAACCTGGAAGGGCATCATGCGGCGTATATCGACATCCCATAGATCCATCGGGGGTTGCCCATTCACGATCCACTCGGCCAGTACCTTGCCCGCCCCACCGGCAGACTGGATTCCAATCGAATTAAACCCAGCCGCGACGAAAAAATTAGGAACCTCGGGTGCCGGGCCGAGAAGATACCGATCATCCGGGGTAAAACTTTCCGGACCGTTAAAAAAGATCTTGATTCCAGTCTCTCCCAGTACTGGAATCCGATCGATCGCGTACCCCAGATGGGCCTCAATGTGCTCGACATCTTCGGGAAGCGTACCGAATTCAAAATCTTCGGGAATACCGTTCATTCCCCANGGTTTAGACACCGGCTCAAACATTCCGATAAGCAGCTTGCCGGCATCCTCCTTATAGTAATTGCAGGCTGANGGCTCTCTGGCAACGGGCAGATTCCCCGGAAGATCCGGAATCGGTTCGGTAACAACGTAAAAATGTTCTGCGGCGTGCAACGGCACTGCCACACCACACATCTGACCCACCTCCCTGCCCCACATGCCGGCACAGTTCACTACGTATTCGCAGCTGATCTTGCCCCGGTCAGTAACGACAGCGCTGATTCGGCCTGAAGTTTTCTCGAACGCTGTTACGCGTGTGTGCTCCAGAATTTGCACGCCCTTGTCACGGGCACCACGCGCTAAGGCCTGTGTGGTATCCGTTGGGTTGGTCTGCCCATCACGCGGCAGGAATACCGCCCCAACCAGATCATCGATAGACATGATCGGGTAGAGCTCTCGTGCTTCTAATGGGGAGATCACCTCAACCTCAAGGCCGAAACAACTCGCCATCGATGCGCCACGCTTAAGTTCCTCGAAACGTTCCGCATCCGAGGCCAGGCTGAGTGACCCGTTCTGCCGAAAACCTGTGGCCTGTCCGGTAACCTCTTCCAGTGTGGCGTATAGATCGGTCGTGTACTGGGCCAGCCGGGTAAGGTTGTGGGTTGCTCGCAACTGGCCAACCAACCCTGCCGCATGCCATGTCGTTCCACAGGTTAAGGACTTGCGCTCGAGTAGCACCACATCCGTCCAGCCCAACTCTGCAAGGTGGTATGCCACGCTGCACCCCACTACGCCACCGCCGACGATAACTACTTGCGCCTGTTTGGGACACTCGCCACTCATATTGCCTCCGAAGAAATCTTTCTAAGACTGTGATATGGCGAGCGGCCGATAGAAATATCGTCACATCCCGCCATGCTCGTTGATATATGAGTCTAGCAAAGCGGAGTACGCAATGGTCAATCGGAAAATCAAACAAGTCAGTTGCGCGCCATCAAGGTTTGCGATGAACGATTGTGACTGGTGCAAGAATCGGGTTGCACGCCCTGATGGGTGGCCCTATTCTCGGGTTCTTATGTCAAACCCCGATATTGAATCTGATTCTGACTACCAGCGCGCGGTCAGGGCATTAGAGTTTCTGGAGGCGAATTTTCGGGACTCCCCTACGCTCGCCCAGACTGCGGCTGCGGTCGGACTTAGCCCTTACCACTTTCAGCGCCTTTTCAAGAGGTGGGTTGGCCTGAGTCCCAAGAAATTTCTGCAGGCCCTGGCGCTCAACCATGCCCAGCAGCAGCTCCGGCAGGGATCGAGTACCCTGTCGTGCGCGTTGGATTCAGGGCTCTCTGGCCCCGGGCGGCTGCATGATCTTTTTGTCACCTTTCAAAGTGCCACCCCAGCTCAGTACCGCGACTACGGCAAAGGGCTGACGATTTACTACGGGACTCACTCCAGCCCCTTTGGAGAATGTCTCATTGGTCTTAGCGATCGGGGGCTATGTTGGCTCTCCTTCGGCCCGACGGGTCAGGACGACATACCGTCCGATCTGAGAAATACCTGGAAAGGGGCTGATTTTAAAGAATCACAGAAGCTCACCCGCCCCCTTGCCCGCCGGATCTTTCCCGGGGGCGGAGCTCTGCCCCAGGAACCGATCCCGGTGCTCGTGCGCGGCACTGAGTTCCAGTTACAGGTCTGGCGGGGATTGCTGGGCGTGCCGCTGGGTACGACCATCAGCTACGCAGGTCTTTCTCGAAAAATTCGCCGGGAGCGTGCGGTCCGGGCCGTGGGGAGCGCAGTGGGTCAGAATCCGATTTCGTTTCTTATCCCCTGCCATAGAGTCATATTGAGCGGGGGCGCTACGGGCCAATACCGATGGGGGTCCGCGCGTAAGCGGTTAATGCTCCAGTGGGAAAAACTAAGCCTACTTGAATCCCCCGCTAATCTCTGATTCTCTTTTCGATCAGAAAACCAGATTAAGCATCAGCATCATGACGACAAGGAACACCACTGTCATGATGCCGCCCGCCCGCATGAAGTCAACTACCCGGTAGCCCCCAGGACCCATGATCAACGCATTAACCTGATGAGTGGGGATAAGAAAAGAATTAGAGGTCGCCAGCGCCACTGTCAGCGCAAACATGGCGGGATCGGCCCCGGCACCGATCGCTATATTCACGGCCAAGGGTACCAGCAATACCGTCGCCCCAACGTTGGACATTAACAGGGTGAAAACCGTTGCCAGAACAGCGATGCTACTTTGCAACACCCAGACCGGAACATCGCCCAGCACGATGAGTGTTTGTTGCGCAATCCAGGCTGCCGTGCCCGTAGTTTCCACTGCAAGCCCAAGTGGTATCAGACTGGCCAGCAAAAATACGCTCTGCCAGCCGATCGACTGATATGCTTCGTCAATGCGTATCACCCCACTGATGATCATCCCCACCGCGCCGCTCATCAGCGCAACCGATAACCGCAAATCGGTAAACAGGATTAGACTCAGCGCCAACAGAAAAAAGGCTGCGGCGTAGGGCAGTTTGTTCGGGCGGGTGTCGTCACGTGGAAAGTCGGTCACGACGGCAAAAGCATTATTTTCAGCAATGGGCGCGATATCGCGCCAGCGGGCATGCAATACCAGGGTATCACCAGCCTGGAAAGTAAAATCCGGCAGATCGGTATCAATCACCTGGTCAATCCTGAATATGGCCAACACCGTGGCGCCGTATCGCTGGCGAATTGCGATCTCGCGAAGTGACTTGCCGATCAGATTCGAGTCTGGCCGAATAACAACCTCTGCGATTCCTGCGGCAGTCGGGCTAAGAATTTCTGAGAACACGTTCATCTCTTTGCGCAGTTCGAGCACATTTTCACTACAGAAGTGCTCGACAGACGCCAGCGGCCCCATGATCGCCAGATCCGTTCCAACCCAAAGTTCGGCCTCTCCCGATGGGGCAACTATCAGTTCGTCACCATTTCGAACGGCGACAATCCAACCCCCACGCCCGGCACTATCCACATCTGAAAGTGTTTTTCCCGCCAACGGGCTGTCGGGCGTCACCCGGGCCTCGTAGACCTCTCCTGATATCCCGTACACCTCTGAGAAATAGTGCAGCGTACTGCCCGACTCCTGCGGTTTATCTTTCACGACCGGCAAGACCAGCCGCCCGAGAAACACGAAATAAAGTATTCCGCAGATGAGCATCGTAATGCCAATCGGAGCGACTGAGAATAAAGAGAAAGCCTGCATCGGCTCCACCGACTGGGGCAAATTCTGGTTAGAGGTCTCGATCAGATCATTCAGCAGGATCAACGGACTCGATCCCACCATAGTAATAGTGCCACCGAGAATCGCGCAGAATCCCATTGGCATCAACAATCTAGAAATCGGCAGGTTGCCACGACGTGCAATCCGCGTCACCACCGGCAGGAAAAGCGCAGCCGCCCCAATGTTCTGCATAAAACTGGAGATGACTCCGACCGTCGCCGAGATGATCGTAATGATTCGGCTCTCAGTCCGACCCCCGTATTTGAGAATCTTTCCTGCAAGCTGGCTCATGATGCCGGTTTTATCCAGCCCCGCCCCAATAATCATGACAGCGATGATCGAGATTACCGCATTACTGGAAAACCCATCGAACAGGTGCGTGATCGGCACCAGACCGTTGTGGCCCGGAATCAGGGTGCTCAATCCTAACAAAACCATGATTGAGATCGCGGCAACATCCACTCGAACGATCTCGGAAGCAAAAAGGAAAATCGTGAGACCCAATATCCCCATCACCGCGATCATCTCTGCGGTGAGTACAATAGTCTCAGTCAAAAAGCCTCCCGGAGCTTATAGTGCGCGGCAGGGATACCTACAGGGAATAAAGCCATAGCGTCGGCTCTCAATATATCACACGGCGGCAGGAACACTTTCGCCCTGGTCATCCAAATAATCTATATCCCGATATCTATGCCCTTATATTTACCCGCTTTGATTACGCTCGGTGCCACCNGTCACGGGGTTGCAGACTTTATTTATGGGCTCGTCTAAAAAACGCGTCAGTAGTCCATTCCATCCCCGTTACGCCGGGAGCTGGCTGGCNCTGGGCGTATTGCGTTTGCTGGGCGAGGTGCCAATGCCAGCCTTGTATCATGCCGGAACGTTTCTCGGCGATCTCCTGCGATTGCTGGTTCCCTCCCGACGGCGAATTGCCGAGCGCAACCTCGCACTATGCTTTCCGGATCAGCCTAAGGCGCAAGTTGCGGTTATGGCGCGAGAGAACATCCGAAACACAGCCCGGATGCTGCTCTATACCGGTTTTGTCTGGTGGGCGCCCCGCGAAAAACTCATGAACCGGGTCCGGGTACGAAATCCCCAGGTGCTCGAGCAGTGTCTCAAGACCGGTCGCGGCATTGTGATCCTTGCGCCTCATTTTCTCGCACTGGAGTTGGGGGGCGTCTTCCTGTCATTGCACTATGGTGGCGTCAGTGTCTATCAGCGCACCCGCAACCCGGTCTTCGATCGCTTTATGCTAAGAGCCCGCCAACGTTTTGGCGCACGACTGTTCGAACGCAAAAGTGATCTCAAGCAAATGATCCGCGCAATCCGCGGTGGCAAGCCGTGTTATTACCTGCCAGATCAGGATCCCGGTCCGCGCCGGGCTGTTTTTGCGCCTTTTTTTGGCATTCCAACCGCCACCTGGCCAGTGCTAGGACGCCTTGCCAAAATGGGCGGTGCGACGGTATTACCCTGTGCAACTTACCTTCTACCCAAAGGGGAAGGATTTGAGCTGATCTTCGATGCGCCGCTTGAAGCATTCCCCACGGGAGATGCGCTTGCGGATGCCAAACGGATGAATCTGGCCATTGAGGCATGCGTCCAGCGCTCACCGCTGCAGTACTTCTGGGTTCACAAACGCTTCAAAACACGCCCGCCGGGTGCGCCTGACCCCTACGATTAAAACTTAAGGCTAATCTCAATCGGGTTCTTGTAATCGACTTCGTCCCGGCTCTTGAAAAAGCACTCAGTGCACAGTTTTAGCGACTGGATTTAGCTACGGCCTCTTGAAGCTGCGCGACCTCAACCCGGAGCGCCCTTATCTCCCGGGTCAACTCGCCCGGCTCAGCGTCGGCAACTATGGAAGTCGCCGGGGCGGCACGTTCTCGCTCCCGGGCATGCATGATCTGCATCGTATCGACAATCACACCAATGAAAAGATTAAGCATCGTAAAAGTGGCCACAAGGATGAACAGCACAAAGAATATCCACGCGTGCGGGTGCTCTAGCATTACAGGACGGACGACGCCCATCGACCAACTCTCCAGTGTCATGATCTGAAACAGCGTGAACATCGCGCTTCCCAGACTGCCGAACCATTCGGGAAACCCTTGCCCATAAAGCCCGGTCGCCATAACAGCGAACACGTAGAAGATAATGAGCATCAAAATGCCGATAGACGCGATGCCAGGAATCGCATGCAGTAACGCTTCGACAACAAAACGCAAACGAGGGATCGCAGAGACCAGCCGCAACACCCGCAGCACCCGAAGCACCCGCAATACCGCAAAAGGCCCGCTAGCGGGTATCAGCGCAATGGTCACAACCGCAGTATCGAACAGATTCCAGGGATTACGAAAAAACTCTCCTCGTCGCGAAAACAGCTTAACCAGAAGCTCACACACAAAAACCAAGAGAATGATATTGTCAGCCAACACTAAGATAGGGCCAACACTCGCCATCAACTGATCAGAGGTCTGCATTCCCAGAATCAATGCATTGGCGAAGATCAGCGCAATGATCGCTCGCTGGATCAGGGATGATTCGATCCAGTGACCGATACGTTGCCGAAATTCAAGTCGACTCACAACCTTCTCTCCCTTAAAAGGTTGGATTGTACCGGGCCCCGGGCCATACCAATTACCCCGGTGCCGGCACCACCTTTGGTTGCCTGGGTACACTGCCTTTGCCTGCTAATCTGGTTATCCTGATGAACGCCATCAGAGTCTGCCGGGACCAACTCAGCAGCAGGTAGGTGGCACTGCTGCCTGCGATGCTGACACACACTCCCAACGCCAGCGCGTGAGCGCCCTCCAGGCTGTCTTCGAATGGATAAAGCGCTGAGCTTACCGCTGCTGCCCACACCAGGGTTAAACTCAGCCAACCGAGAAAATCGGTAAGGTCTCGCATGATTTACTCCCATTGTTCTTTAGGTGGGAGCAGTCTGATGGAGGCCGGGGCTCACAGGCTGAGCCTGGTGCCGGCTAACTGAAAAACCTCTGGAATTAGGTATCCGACGCCAGTAATTCCCGGAAATACCCGATCGTCTCCTGAAGACCCTGCGGCAGTGCTACGAACGGCTGCCAATCCAGTAACTGCGCCGCCCGTTGGATATCCGGTTGACGCTGCAAAGGATCATCCTCGGGTAGCGGTTTAAATATCATCTGGGATTTTGAGCCTGTCTGCGCCAGGACCTTCTCGGCTAACTCGCGGATAGTAAATTCGCTAGGATTCCCCAGATTGATCGGGCCCACGGTTTGCGGCTCAGAGCTCATCAGCCGAAGCAATCCCTCTATCAGATCATCCACGTAACAAAAAGATCTTGTCTGTGATCCATCTCCGTAAAGAGTAATCGGCTCACCTCTGAGCGCCTGCACGATGAAGTTGGACACAACACGTCCGTCATCAGGGTGCATACGCGGGCCATAGGTGTTAAAAATCCGCGCCACCTTGATCTGAAGACCATGCTGGCGTCGGTAGTCAAAAAAGAGTGTTTCAGCGCAACGTTTTCCTTCGTCATAACACGAGCGAGGGCCAACTGGATTCACTCGACCCCAGTAACCTTCCGGTTGGGGATGCACCTCTGGATCTCCGTACACCTCACTGGTAGAGGCCTGAAGAATTCG
>PBSU01000035.1 GCA_002726415.1 Acidiferrobacteraceae bacterium
TTTCCGCCAGCCGGACTTGACTGAACCGATGTTCGACGAAGAAGGTTATTACCGGATCGGTGACGCAGGCAAGTTAGTAGATCCGGATGATCCAGCCAAAGGGGTCCTGTTTGATGGGCGCCTGGCCGAAGATTTCAAGTTGACCAGTGGTAGTTGGGTGGCGGTGGGTGCATTGCGGATCGAGGTGATTGGCGCAGCATCCCCCGTGATACAGGACGCAGTCATCACCGGCGCTGACCGCGACTGGGTCGGGCTACTAGCCTGGCCGAACCTCGCGGCTTGTCGCGACCTAGCGGGTGCAGCGGAGGATCTGCCGGTGGAGGAGTTGTGTGTCAGCCCGGCGGTGAATCGGCAATTGCTTGAAGGATTGAGAACCTACAATGCCACGCATCGGGGATCCAGCACCCGTGTGGCGCGGGTTATGCTGATGCGTGAGCCACCACAGATTGACGCCAACGAAGTGACTGACAAGGGGTATATCAATCAGCGTGCGGTACTCGAACGCCGTAAAGCGTTGGTGGATAGACTCTATACACCGACCCCGGATTCCGAGGTATTGGTGTTGTAAGGTTGGTGTCGCTCAATCCAGCGGCAAAGCGGTTGTATATTTCATTGGACGCAGCACGAATGATGTATTGACGGCACGGATGGCGGGTACTTGCAGCAACCGGGCCGTGAGAAAATCTTCGAAAGCACTCATGTCAGCTACCACGATTTTCAACATGTAGTCATAGTCACCGCTGGTCATATAACACTCGAGAATTTCCGGCCAGTCACGAATCGCATCGTCAAACTGCCCCACGGTCTCCGGGTGGTGGTTTTTCAGTGAGACATGAGCAAAAGCGCGAAGCGTAAACCCGAGCTGTTCAGTATCGAGCTGAGCTGAATAGCCGCGGATAATCCCACGTTGTTCGAGCTCTCGTAGCCGACGCCAACAGGGTGACGGCGACAAACCTACCTTCTGCGCCAGATCCCGGTTTGATATACGCCCATCTGACTGTAGTGTGGTCAGGATAGCGCGCTCATAACGGTCAAGTTTCAGCATCTTTCATAGTTCCTCTGGCTTATGGCGTTACGGCGACGGCTTGCTTTTAGGGGGCGATACGAGCGCCGCAACTTGTCCCGGGCGTATGGCCCAAGGCTGATGGGAGGGGTTCGGAGAGTGTGGGTGTTGTTCTGGGGTCTCAAAGTATCAGATGATCAGTATAGGAAATATAATTTCATTGTGTGCCAGAAATCAAACATTAAATTCTAAAAAATCATCATATACAACAAAAAAACAAATTTAATTGCCGTACTTTCGTTGTCTAATTTCCAGTAACGCTCCCTTGGCCGGTTCTCATCTGTGCCAGGGGTATACCAGGCCGTCGCGCCGGGCAGCAGTTGCTGCCGTAGTGGAAACAGGAGAAAAAGAATGACGATGAGCGGTAAGACGCTGACCCTAAATGGGCAGGACCTTTCACTGGAACAACTGGTTGAGGCCGGCCATGATCCTTCAATCAATATCACTATCCAACCTAGCAACTGGCCCAAGATTGAGCAGTGTCGGGCGCTGGTCGAAAAGTGGGCTGATGAAGAACAGGTCATCTACGGTGTTAATACCAGCTGTGGTGGTCTGGTTAACTACTTGCTCCCCAAGGGCAACGACCGCGAGTTTCAACAAAACCTAATTCGCAGTGTGTCAACCAACGTGGGCACTTTTCTGCCTGACGAATTGGTCAGAACCACCATGATTGCCCGGGTCAATTCTTTGTGCCGGGGATATTCGGGTATCAAGTCAGAAAATCTCAAGATTTACCTGGAGATGATCAATCGGGGTGTCGTCCCGTGCGTACCCGAGCAGGGTTCACTCGGATCCAGCGGTGATCTGGGACCCCTTGGGTGTATCGCCTGTGTCGCGATTGGCGAATGGAAGGCCCATTACCAGGGCAAGCTGATGGATGGGGGCGCAGCAATGGCTGCAGCGGGTATTCCCCTGATGAAACTTAACGCCAAGGAGGGCTTGTCGATGATTAACGGCACCTCCTGTATGGCCAGCATTGCCAGCAGTAACGTTTTCGAGGCCGGCCTTGCTATCAAGCAGTCAGATGCATTGGCGGCACTATCCATCGAGACTCTGCTCGGACGCGCAAACCCATTCGACCTGCGGGTGCATCGGCAGAAATATCACCCCGGGCAATATGCCACTGCCTACAACTTGAGCAAACTGCTTGAAGGCAGTGACCTGGTACTGAACGAGCAGGAGGTTTCAGAAAATCTGCAGGGGTTGTTGAAAAAGAACAATAACATCCAGGCTGCGGACATTCCGGTGGAAGATGCTTACTCGCTGCGTTGCACGCCGCAGCTCATTGGCCCCTGCCGTGACGGGCTACAGTTCGCAAGAGACATTGTTAACCGTGAAATCAATAGCAGTAATGACAACCCGCTCATATTTACCGAGTACGACACCTTTATCCATAATGGCCATTTTCAAGGGCAATATCTGTCACTCGCCATGGATAACATCGCAACTGTGATGACCACCGTCAGCGTGATAAGTGATCGGCGTATCGATCGGTTTATGGACGCGAGCCACAGCGTGGGCTTACCTCCATTCCTGGTGGCCAACGATACGGGCCTGCGGATGGGCTTTATGCCGGGGCAGTTCATGACGTCGTCAGTGGTGGCGGAGAATCGTACCCTGTGTCTGCCGGCATCGGTACAGTCGATACCTTCCACTGCAGACTTTCAGGATGTCGTCAGTTTCGGGTTGATTGCCGGTCGAAAGGCACGCAAGGTCGTTCGCAACACCAACTACGTGTTGGCGTTTGAACTGATGTGTGGTGCCCAAGCTGCCGACATTCGAGGCGCAGACCGCCTGAGTCCAGCATCACGAGCGCTGTACGAAGCGACTCGGGAAACGGTGCCCTATCTGGACTACGATACCGTAATTATCGATTATCTTGAAGAGATCGCTCGCCGCCTGCGTCAAGGTGAATTCCTTGAGCGGGTGGAGCAGGTAGTGGGACCGCTGATGATGAACGATACATCGGGTGGCCGCGAGGAGTTGGCCAAGGCCGCCTGAGTCAAGTTCTGTCGTCGAATGTTCCACGCCTGTTACCCGTTTACCCCAAAGCGAAGGTCATGGTAAGACAACATGCAATGCCAGGTAATTGAAGCGCGTTACCGGGAACTTACCTCAGGTAGTGCCCGTGCTTTTAGTGAGGCCAGGCGCTGGTTGCCTGGAGGCAGTTCGCGCCAAGCGGGTTATTGGCATCCCTATCCTCTGACGTTCGTACGCGGTGAGGCATGTTATCTATGGGATCTGGATGGCCGGCGCTATATCGATCTCCTTGGCAACTACACAGCATTAGTGCACGGCCATGCCTACCCACCGATAGTGGCAGCAGCCCGGACCCGAGTTGATAGTGGTTCCTGCTGGGCGGGTAACAACGAGGAACAGGTTCAGCTTGCCAGGCTGCTGGTCAAGCGGGTCGACTCAGTGGCGCAGGTACGGTTCACAAACTCGGGTACCGAGGCCGCCAATCTTGCCCTGATGATCGCGCGTCGTTGGACCGGGCGCGATAAGGTGTTGATGGCCAGGGGAGGCTACCATGGCTCATTGATGGAGTTCGAAACCGGCTTCGGTGGTGCTACTGGGCCGCTGACCCGTATCGCCCAATATGGGGATTTGGGTGAATTTCAAAAGGTGCTGTCAGAGCAGGGCAACTCCATCGCTGCAGTTTTCATTGAGCCGGTCATGGGGGCGGGTGGTGTGATCCCGGGAGACGCTACTTTTATCGAGGGAGTCAGGCAGGCCGCCCACTCGGCTGGCGCGCTATTTGTTTTAGACGAAGTTTTGACTCTACGACTGGCCCTGGGTGGTCGACAGGGCCAACTTGGAGTGATACCGGACTTAACGTTGTTTGGCAAGATGATCGGCGGCGGTTTTCCCGTGGGGGCAGTGGGGGGCAACCAGGAGTTACTGAAACTGTTCAATCCGGATCAACCGCGAATATTTCATACCGGCACCTTCAATGCCAATCCCGTCACTATGGCAGCAGGCATTGCGTCGGTGGAGGCGCTGACGGCCGATCGCATTGACCAGATGGACGTGCTCGCCGAGAAACTGAAAGCCGGACTGCTACAGGCCGCAATCAAGGCGGGGTTAGCGCTGTCGATCAATCATATCGGTTCGATAATGAATCTCTTTTTCTCTGAGTCTTCTGGCACAGCCTACGGCCGGCGTGACGATGGAGAATTAATGGCCCGGTTTCACTTGGCGGCTCTGAACCATGGTCTGTTCCTCGCCCCACGCGGACTGATTGCTTTGTCCACGGTGATGACCGAATCAATCATTGATGAAGTGATCGAGCGCGCCACTGACGCCCTGTTGGATATTGCATCTACAGGGCCCCGAGCAGACTAACCCAACTCCGGCAGATGACTGGCAGCACTGGCCGGGGTGCGTTCAGCCACCGCTGATGGCATTGACAAAGGAAACCCGGTCACCATCGCGTACCGGGGTCGTCCGCTCGCCAGACAGGATAGTCTGGCCGTTGAGAACAGCCATAGACAGTTCGTTGTCGAGTCGCCCAGCAAGGGTTGGGCAGTGTCGCTCCAGCGCAATGCGGAGTTCGGCCAGGTCGGCTACCGGCTCGTCCAGCAGGACCGTTTCGGCGGGTTGTTCCGCTTCCCGGGGAAAATCAACCGTGACCGCAAAGCCGGTGGCTGCGCGCACCAATGTCTCACGCCATTGTGGCCGCGGAAGCCCCGTCTCAGTCAGTCCAGACACCTCGTAAAAACGCCCTTTAAGAGCCTCAAATGCGATGGGATCGAGTCGCTCCCCCTGATAGGGGCCGTCACTGGCGCCTTCTTGAAACCAGCGTTGTGGGACAGTATCGTCGGCCGGGCCCAGGCCAAGGCGGTGATTTAGCAGTCGCTCCAGACCATTGATATTGGCGCCGGCCGCTTCCACCGCGGTGGCCGTGATATCAATTCCGGTGAGCCGGCTCAGTTGGACTGCGAAGTCATTGCAATCGGGCAGACTGGGTGAGTTGAACAGCCAGGTATTAAAACGACACATACCCACTGCATCGCCACTGGCATAGACACGTTCACAGCGCGCCACGGCATGCTCCTTACCCTCATAGTCGGTAGGTTTGGCAGAGACCTCGCCACCGTACAATTCCTGTTTAAACTGGGGGTCATCATTGATACGGGCATTGATTTCAAGTGTGACCCGGTTGCGTAGATGATCCATGCCGCGAGTTGCCACTGCCAGTCCAAGCGCGAAAGCTTTGATGATGCGTGCATCATGGGGATCTGACTGGAACAACCCCTTTGATGCCATGCGGTAGTCCAGCGCCGCAGGGGGATATTTGCCGCGCGCTACCGCCTTGCCCGAGTCGGCGAGGGTATCGCCAAAACCGCTGCGTTCGGCGATCAACAGCAACAGGTCTTCAATCAGTTTACCGTCGCCCCAATTCAACTCAAGGCCACCGGTATTCGCGGTCGTAATCAGGCCGTGCTGGTAGAGCTCCATGGCCCAGGCAATGGCACTTCCGGTGCTGGCTGAGTCTAGCCCGAGGTCGTTGAGCATATTGTTGAAACGAATAACCTGTTCGGGCTGGTCAATACCCAGGCCCGGCCCAAACTTGCCGAGCGTGACATATTCCGGGCCATCACCATGTGACCAGTTATCCTGATTCGCCTCTTTGCCGGGAGGGCAGGGCAGGCGGTTACGTGCACGGCAGTACACCGGGCATTTGTAGCACCCGGCCATGCCGTCGCGGTAGTCGTCAAAGTGCTCTGCATCGAGCGTCTCACGCCAGCCTGTGCGCTGATGATTGCGAACACCCAGCGCCCCAAGTAGTCGGCTCGGCTTGTAGAGAAACGGAGTGCCGACTGTTTTCAATACTTTACGGGTCACACTGGTGCTGAGGATCTTGCGGCCGATCGCTTTACTTGAGGCCCGGTAGTCGTCACCCATCGGCAAAGCCGCTGGACGGCCCAGGATCAGGATTGCCTTGAGCCCCAAGGCACCCATCTTGGCACCAGCACCGCCGCGTGCCCAGATGGACTTGGGCCCAGCCATAATTCCGGCAGACAAAACGAGATTCTCACCTGCTCGAGTAATGCGGGCCATTGCCATATCCCGGCCTTCCTGGCAGGCGAAGTCCCGTTCGATCGCGGTTGTGAGTGCAATGTTGTCCAGACCCTGGTAGCAATTCCCATCCAGAAACTCGGTCGCACCCGGGTCCAGTTTGAGCAGCGTCCAGCCTGGCGATCGCCCGTAAAGCACAATATGGTCAATGCCCTGGCGGCGCATAAATGACGGGAAATAATCACCCGCGTTACTATCGAGAATAGCGTCACTGTCTGGAGCTACGCCGCTAACGTTTCCACGGGGTGCTCCGGGGATCAGTGAGGTCAGTACTCCGGCGCCAAAGATCAGCGGAACTTGTGGATCCAATGGATCCAATCCTTCCGGGAGCAGGTTATACAGCAATGCCATGTTGGCGCCTCGGCCTCCCAGGAAATGCTCAAAGATCTCTTTTGGGAGAAAAATTTGGCGAGTTTCACGGTGCTGAAGGTCGACAAACAGCGTAGCGCCCTGGGTCGCAAATTGCGGCTTATCGTGAGATCGCTCGCACAGACGCCTGACCCGCTCACGGGTATCCATCATGGCCTGTGACTCGGTTTTCCTGGCTGAAGGCGCACAATTTCCAATAAGCGTCGGATGCAGGCTGGCTCCGATAGTTCGCTGGTATTAATGACGGCATCAGCGAGTTGGTAATAGGGTTCGCGTTCGTTCAGCATCTCTGTCAGGTCAGCCAGGGCTTCAGGGTTGCCTTCCATCGGTCGAAAATCCTTCTGTGCCAGAACCCGCTGCATATGATCTTCCGGGCGAGCTTGAAGCCAGATTGTAACGTAGTGGGTCAGCAGATAATTGAAACTCACCGGATCATTAATAATACCGCCGCCGGCTTCAAGAATGATACCTTCGTGTTGTTGGCGGATGCGCGCCAGGGCGCGTTGTTCCACACGTCGGTAGGCCGCCTGGCCTGACAGAGCATGAATTTCGTCGGTAGACATACCGGCATCCTTCTCTGTTTCTTCGGTCAAGCGGACAAAAAGTCGATCGGTTTTCTCAGCCAGGGCCATCCCCAGGGTGCTTTTGCCCGCCCCCCGCACACCCAGCAGAGCAAAGCCTCCCTGCTTGTGTACATGACCGTCTATGTGATGGTCGAGAAAATCGCCCACCTGACGCAACTGTGCCGAGCTAAGCGCAGCGAGTCTTTCTGACAGCAGATTGCGGTCCCGATCCTGCAGTTGCTCGGTACAGACCAACTCGGATAGTGGAACCTGCATGGCGGCTGCCAGTTGGCGCAAGCGCCGGATGGAAGGGTTGCCTTTGCCGGTTTCAATCTGCGCGAGATAACGAGTGGAAATCTCCGAGTCATCAGCTAATTGCGCGCGTGTTATTCCCATGCGCAAGCGCAGGTTGCGGATCCGCTGGCCGAGACGGGCCAGAAAAGCCTCTTCCTGCCCATTGTGGTGCGAAGAGTGGGTGAAAACCACCGGCTGGATTCCTGTTTTCGCTAGATGTACTGGCCGCTATCAACGCGCAGTACTTCACCGGTGATCATACGGGCTGCGTCAGAGAGTAAAAATAACACAGCATGGGCGATGTCGGCCGGCTCGGGCAGGCAATCAAGTGTGGTCTGGGAAAGTGCTCCGTCGATTATTTCCGGGGGCAGATTTCGGGACATGGGCGTCATTACCATACCTGGGGCGACAGCATTTACGGTAATCCCGTGGGGCCCGAACTCACGAGCCGCTGTTTTGGTCAAGCCCACAAGGCCGGCTTTTGCTGCACAATAGTTGCCTTGACCGAATTTGCCGCGCAGGCCGTTGATGGAGGTGATGTTGACGATTCGGCCGCGACCGGCCGCACGTAATCGTGGTGCCAGAGCACGCATGACATTGAATGCTCCGGTCAGGTTCACAGACAGCACATCATGCCACTCACCGTCGCTCATTTTTGCCAGGGTGCGGTCACGGGTAATGCCCGCGTTATTGACCAGCAGGGTCGTGTTATCGGGCAGGCAGGCAACAGCGTTAGCCACCGAATCCGGATCGCGAACATCCACTTGATGCCATTTGGAATTAATCCCGACTGGAGCAGTGCTGGGTGCATAGTCAAAGATATGTACGAAACTGCCGCACTGTTGTAACTGGGCACTGATTGCCTCACCGATGCCTTGATTACCCCCGGTGACGATCGCGTGGGTACCCCCGAAATCGAACAGTGTCTTCACAGTGGACCTTGTGTATTGCTGTGGCTGCAGGTTGGGGAATGCAAATCTAGCGGTGTTGCCATCGCGGTGATCTTTTTTGCAAGAATGCCTCCAGTCCTTCGACGGCATCGTGCGTAGTCATCAGTTCATCCAGATACAGTTGCTCCACCGCAGCCAGCCGGGTTCTTACTCGACTGGCCAGATCGGCACGGGCCGCACGGGTGGCCAGTCTCAAGCTGCTGGCACTACGCGAAGCCAGATGCTGATCAAAATAGGCCAGGGCTAACGCAGCCGGGTCATGATCCAGAGCAGTCACCAGCCCGCAGACCTTTGCATCAGCACCACTGATGGTGCGGCCGGAGAGAAGCAGATCGCTGGCTGCCGCCGGACCAATCAGTTCAGGAAGCAGGCAGGAAGCTGCCGGCGCGAACACGGCAAGTTGGATCTCAGGCTGACCCAGTGTGGCATTCGGGGCGGCGAACAACAGGCTTGCAGTACAGGCGAGTTCCAGACCTCCTCCCAGGCATTGTCCCTGGATGGCGGCCAGCACCGGTGTGGGTGAATCGAGCAAGGTCAGTACCAGTCGATGCAGGGATTTAAGCATTTGTTCGCATTCACCCGGCAGGTGCTCTTCAACACTGGCGCCGAAACTGAAGTGGGGGCCCTCCGCCTGGAGCAAAATGGCGCGTAGGGTGGGCTCGTGGGCGTGCTGCTCAAGCGCAGTCTGTAGAGCCTCGACCATAGCCTGGTCGATGATATTGCGCTTGGGGCGAGCCAGCGTTAGTGTCAGTAAGCCAGCATCATGCCCCCATGAGACCTTGATGGGCGATGTTGTCATTTCCCTTGGCCTGGCATCAGGCTTTCGATTAATTCCACTGTCCAGGGTGTACCCTTGGCCAGTGCCTGGCGCAGCGCGACGAAATCAATTTCCCGCCCAGTTTCCCGGTTACCCTCGTTGAAGGCGCGAAAGCCTGTCCGGGCCTCGTTCATCATGTTCAGTGCGAGCCAGGCTCTTGAGTTTTCTTTGTTGCGGTTCCATGCCTGCAGCTTGGGTTTACGTAGTTCCTCGACGCTTTTGGTCATGCACTCAGGGAAAGTGAGCAGCAGTTTGGCGCAAAGCTGTTCGACCTTTTTGTCCAGCAAGGTTAGATCCACCTGCCCTGATTTAAGTATCTGCTTGGCCTGTACGCGGCCCTCACCCTGCAGGAATTCACCGTGAATGATCTGGCCGAATCCGTCCACCATACGGTCGGTGACTACCATGGGGTTGGGTCGGAATTCTCCATCCACCTTGAGTGCCGGGACAACCTCGCAGCATATGCCCAGTCGGTAGGCCTTGTGCGCAGAAAATGGTTCACACAGGGTTCCGGAAACCATCGCTTGTTCGCAACCGATCATGATGGGCAGAAAGTCGGTTGAGCCGCCGATGGCAGCAGATCCATGTTTGGGGCCGGCCTGCCCGAAAAGGGCAAGATCCTGTGTTACGGAAAAGTCGCAGGCCATGCCGATCTCCTGCCCGCCACCAATGCGCATCCCGTTGACACGACAGATGACCGGCTTATCACAGCCAAGGATTGCCGAGACCATATCATTGAACAGGCGCATATATTGTCGATATTCCTGGGGGTTGCCCGCGTAGTACTCGGCATATTCTTTGGTGTTGCCGCCGGTGCAAAAAGCCTTATCACCCGAACCGGTAAACACGACCGCATTGACGTCCCGGGAGGTGGAGGCACGGCCGAAGGCGTAGATAACACCTTTGACCATTTCAGTGGTGTACGAGTTGTATTGGGCTGGGTTGTCCAAGGTAATCCAGGCGTTGTACAGGCCCTCGACCGGGGTCCCATCCAATGTTGTTGCAGGACGCTTTTCAAAGGTCACACCAGGTGCGGCTTCTTCACTGCTCAAGGTATGATCGACCAGGCTCTGTGGCGCTGTTTGGGCAACGATAGTTTCAATCGTCTCACTCATTTCTATTACCTCTATATTAGGGAACTAGGATTGCCCGGTGATTCAGGCGATGATCATGTGCCGCTGAAAAAATTTCATTGATCTTGTCCAGCGGGTGTTGTTCGATAAATGGGCCAAGTGCCACTTTACCGCTGAGAATGAGATCCAGGGCGGCCGGGTACAGCGATGGGGGGCAGCCCCAGTTGCCTAATGCTTTGGCATGAAAGGCCATGAGATTGGAAAGGCGGAACGCAGACTTTTCCATGGTGAATCCGACTACGGCCAGAGTTGCGCCGTGATTCACCAGACTAAAGGCGCTCTGTTGTCCGGCACCCGTGCCCGAGCACTCAAATATTTTCCATTCGGTATCGGCGAGGTGCTGCTCACGGGCAAAGGCGCGAATCACCTTCTTCAGTTCGCGGCCCTCAACTTTGCGGGCGTCTACCGTCAGGGCTGCACCATGGGATTCAAGCAGGTCGAGCTTGGCAGTGTCGATATCGACCGCCACGACATGGGCGCCTAGCGCATTGGCAATCTGAACTGCGTAGCTGCCAATTCCACCAGCACCAATGACGATGACCAGATCGCCAGACTGGACCTGTGCCTGCATGGCGGCCAGATATGGGGTGGTTACGGCATCGGCTACAACCGCGAGATCGGGCAAGGTGAGTCCGGCCTGTTTAAGGCGGTTAAGGTCTACCTCGCACAGACCGTGTGCCGGGACCTGTATATGGCTGGCAAAGCCACCATCGATATCGTTACCTGGCATTTGTTGAGAGCGACAGATAGTTTCTTTGCCTCGGTGGCATAGGTCGCATTGGCCGCAGGGGATCACAGCCGGCACAATAACCGCCCGCTCGAGCCAGTATGTCGCCCCGTCACCAGCGGCGATGACGCGTCCACTGATCTCGTGGCCCAGTACGAGTGGTAACGCCCGATTCGTCTTAACCCCGTCGTAGTAGTAACCCAGATCTGTGTGACATACGCCACAGCCGGCGATTTCGACGGTGACTTGTCCCGGTGGTGGTGGGGACAGGGTCAGGGGCACACGCTGTAAGGGTTCGCCAGGGGCGGAAAAAACCCAGCGGTATGCGGCAGTGGTCATAATTGTTGAATTCTCCCAAAGGGCAAAGAGTTAGAGCGCAGTTTTCAGAATCTGGCCGCAGTGCAGCGTTATCTGGCGTACCCAAAAACCATAGACTATATACACTTAAAAAATAAAAGTGTACTATATTTCATAAATTCGCTAGATGGCAAGATAGTTCCAGTAACGAGTAAACCCACCAGCCGATGATTCAGGAAAGACTATCGATCACTGTGGCCGGCAGTGGCGGCGCAGGGGCGGTAACCGTCGGAAATACCCTGTTGGAGGCAGCGGGCCTGACCGGCTGGTACGCTCGTCTGACCAGATCCAGTGGGCCGCAGATTCGCGGTGGGGAGGTCGCGGCCACGGTTTGCCTGTCGTCACACCCGATTCAGTCAGAGCCCACCCACTGCGATCTGCTTCTGGCGCTCGACTGGAAAAACATCTCCCGCTTTGCCGATGAGATGGTGCTTAACAGACACAGCATGGTCATCAGTGATCCCGCACAGGGAGCGGTGCCAGACAGTATTCGTGATAGCGGAGCGCATTATCTGGCGATGCCCTTCAAGGCATTGGCGGCCCAGGCCGGTGGGGCACGCCCGAACATGATTGTCCTGGGCGTCGCGGCCCAGTTGGCGGGACTGAGTCGCAAATCGGTCGAGCAGACATTAGAGAAAACTTTTCATGGTGACCGGCGGTTTGTCACCGGAATGGCGGGAGTTGATGCGGGGATTGCAGCAGCATTGCCCGTCAATGGCCTGGACTTACCTTCGGCGCCGACTCCCTCGCGGGCCGAGCGCTGGTCCATCACTGGCAATCAAGCGGCAGCACTAGGGGCATTGCGGGCGGGTGTGCGTTTCGCTGCAGGTTATCCGATCACTCCCGCTACTGAAGTGCTGGAATGGTTGGCGTTGGCCTTGCCTAAGCTCGGCGGAGAGTTCGTTCAGGCAGAGGACGAACTGGCGGCGGTAAATCAGATCATAGGTGCGTCCTTCGGTGGGGTACCGGCGATCACCGCGACATCGGGACCGGGCCTGGCACTCATGATGGAATCGATCGGCCTGGCCGTTGCCGCTGAAGTACCCATCGTTGTCATTGATGTGATGCGTGGCGGGCCCGCAACAGGTATACCCACCAAGTCTGAGCAGAGTGATCTCAATATTGCAATACACGGGTTACCCGGTGATGCGCCACACCTGGTGATGGCTCCGACCTCAGTCAACGATTGCCTTGATACCACCCATTGGGCTGTAAAACTTTCTGAGTGGCTGCAGGTTCCGGCGATCGTATTGTCGAACCAGGCTTTGGGGCAGACCCGTATGATAGACAACAAGCCCGCGCCCCGAGAATGGGCAACGGAACGCAAGGTTCCGGACCAGGTTGATGGCGCGTATCAACGCTACCAATTGACACCTGATAGCGTGTCACCTATGACGCTACCGGGGATGCCCGGTGGCCAGTACACAGCGGAAGGTCTGGAGCACGATGAGTCCGGTATACCGTCGGTCCGCGCCCGCGACCACCTGCATCAGTTGGACAAGCGACGCAACAAACTGGCTGAGTTTGACTATGGTGACTACTGGGCTGATGTAGAGGGCGCAGGCTCGACTGCCATCATTACCTGGGGCGCGACGGTTGGGGCAGCACGAGAACTACTGGCACGTTCGCCGGAGTTCGACGGGGGTTTGCGGCTTATCGCATTACGGTTGTTAGCGCCGGAACAGCCCGGGCCGATGGCTAAGATGCTGCGCGGGGTAAAGCGTATTCTGGTAGTCGAGCAAAGCCATGGGGCCCAGTTCTATCGTTACCTGAAGTCGGGTTACGATCTGTCGGTGCGAATGAGATCTTTCTGTCGTCCTGGGCCTGTGCCGATTCTAGCGGTTGAAATCGCCACCCAACTACAACAGTGGGACTCATCATGAAGGGTAAGCCAAGCCACGCGTTTTCGACGAAATGCTACAAGTCCGATATCAAACCTATCTGGTGCCCGGGTTGTGGGGATTTCGGGGTGTTGGCCTCCATTACCCGGGCTCTGGCTATATTGCAGGTACCGCCCGAGGAGGTGGCGGTGGTTTCGGGTATCGGTTGCTCTTCTCGGATACCCGCCTACCTCAACGCCTATGGCTTTCATGGTGTTCATGGCCGTGCATTACCCCTTGCCACCGGGCTTAAACTGGCACGGCCCGAACTGACAGTATTGGTAGCTGGTGGGGACGGTGATGGCTTTGCCATAGGCGGAAATCATTTTCTGCACGCCTGTCGGCGCAACGCAGATATCACCTACATCGTGATGGATAATCAAGTCTATGGCATGACGAAAGGCCAAGCCTCGCCTACGACTGAGCCGGATTGGGACCTCAGCCAGTTGACACCGGGCGGCCCGGGTATGAACCCCTTTCTTCCCCTGTTGTTGGCGCTAGGCTCGGGTGCGAATTTCCTTGCTCGTGCGAGCAGTAGTGATCCGGGGGGTGCCGCTGATATCTTGGTCGAGGCGATTCGTCACCCGGGTTTCTCCTTCGTACAGATATTGAGCCCGTGTCTCACTTTCCAGCCAGAGCAGCGGAAGTGGAAAAAAATGGTGCGCCCAGCTCCGGTCAAGGCAACCACCGATCCGGTCCGGGCGGCAAAGCGACTTATGACCGACGATAACTTTTTTGTCGGGGTGCTCTATCAGGGTGAGCGAGACCCGTACGAGGAATCCAGCGAGGAGGTGACTTGTAAACTGGACTCTCTGGAGTCAGAGTTTCAACTTCCTGGCCTCCTTTAGAGTTACCTCAGAGATAACGGCAGCCGAAAAAATAAACAGGAGAAGCGGTCCCAGTGAAATACACCACCCACATCACTGTCAAGTTCCAGCACGTGGATTGGGCTCGGATCGTTTTTTATCCTCGGTATTTCGAAATGTTTAACCAAGTCGTTGAGCAATGGTTCGATGAGGGCCTGGGTTGCTCATTTCATCGCTTACACGAAGAGTGGAACAATGGGATTCCGCTTGTCGATAGTCAGTGTCGTTTCCGCCGAGCGAACCATCTGGGGGAGCAGATCACCTTTGAGCTTGAACTGCTGAAACTCGGACGCCGCTCATTCACATTGATGGTGAAGGGTAGTCATCTAGGTGAACTGTGTGTTGACGCGCAATTGACGATGGTCTGGGTGACCTTGACCCAACCGGTCGCGGCAATCCCGATTCCACAGGATGTTCGTCAAGCCATGGAACCTTATTTAAGAGACACCAACCAACAGGAGTAGAGTGTATGAAGACGGTGCAGCCGCCAGGATGGCCTCGGCCAAAAGGTTACGCCAATGGCGTGTTGGCCCAGGGTCAGTTATTGTTCATTGCCGGTCAGGTAGGATGGGACGAGAGCGAGACATTCCTCAGTGAGCATTTTAGTGATCAGGTTGAGCAGGCGCTAAAAAACGTCGTAGCAGTTCTGACAGAAGCAGGCGCCTTGCCAGAACATATTACCCGAATGACCTGGTACGTCACCGATAAGCAGGAATACCTGGCGCAATCCCAGGCCGTTGGTGAGGCCTACCGCAATGTGATCGGACCACACTATCCGGCGATGTCCTTGGTTGAGGTGGCTGGCCTGGTTGAGGAAGGGGGCAAGGTCGAGATTGAGGCGACTGCAGTCATTCCCGAATAAATCTCACGATTTATGCCGAGATTCGTGGACGAGCGAAACAGAATAATGGAGTAAGGACATTGAGTAGCAGGACATTATCCCCGCTGGAATTGCCGCGCATGTACAACGCGACTACCCATTTTATCGATCGCCATCTCGACGAAGGTCGCGCCGATAAGATCGCCTTGATTGACGAACAGGGCAGTTATACCTATGCCGAGTTGGCCGAGCGGGTCAACCGTGCTGCGGGCGCGCTCTTACAGCTCGGTTTGGAACCGGAACAGCGTGTGCTCTTGTGTCTGCTGGATACTATCGATTTCCCGGCGGTATTTTGGGGAGCGATCAAAGCTGGGTTGGTACCGGTTCCGGTCAACACGCTACTGACTGAGCAGGACTATACCTATATGTTGGATGACAGCCGGGCTCGTGCACTGGTGGTGAGTTCGGCACTGTACGATGGGTTCGCCGGGCACCTGGTACAGCATGCCTTTCTCGAGCAGGTGATTGTGGCGGGTGGCGATAGCGGTGATCACCTGGCTCTGGACGAGCTTCTCGCCGCAGGCCCAGCGGTGACTCAGCCGGCTTCAACCACCTGCGACGACACGGCATTCTGGCTTTACACCTCCGGATCCACTGGTACGCCCAAGGGGGCCGTCCACCAACATTCTGACCTGGTGCAAACGGCGCATCTTTATGGCAAGGGTGTACTGGGTATCCGCGAGGACGATATTGTGTTCTCGGCAGCAAAGCTGTTCTTCGCCTACGGATTGGGCAATGCGATGTCTTTTCCATTGCACGTAGGTGCTACTGCAGTGCTGTTGGCAGAAAGGCCAACACCCGATGCAGTTCTGAACCAGCTCGAGCGATGTGCCGCTACTATTTTCTACGGCGTACCCACGCTGTATGGTGCCATCCTCGCGGAGCCTAACAACGACCAGACCCGTGTATCTGATCAACTGCGCTTGTGTGTTTCGGCCGGTGAGGCCCTGCCAGAAGAGGTTAGCCGCGAGTGGGAGCGGCGTTTCCGGGTCCCGATACTCGATGGGCTGGGTAGTACTGAAATGCTGCATATTTTTCTGAGTAACCGGCCCGATGATATGCGCTATGGGAGTACTGGCAAGCCGGTGCCGGGTTATGAGTTGCGGGTTGTGGATGAGCATGATGTTGAGGTTGCTACAGGTGAAATCGGTGAATTACTGGTGCGTGGCCCCTCAAGCGCGTCGTGTTATTGGAATCAGCGTGACAAGAGTCTGAATACCTTTCAGGGTGAATGGACCCGCTCCGGCGACAAGTATTTTCTCGATGAGGAAGGCTACTACCGTTACTGTGGCCGCACCGATGATATGCTCAAGGTGGGCGGAATCTGGGTATCACCTTTCGAGGTTGAAAGTGCGTTGCTTGCCGAGAGTCGGGTATTAGAGGCAGCGGTAGTGGGCCAACAGGACGAACAGGGGCTGGTCAAACCCAAGGCGGTGGTCGTGTTACAACAAGGTGTCATCGCCTCTGCGGCTCTGGTTAGCGAACTACAGGCCTTCGTAAAAGAGCGCCTGGCGCCTTTCAAGTACCCACGGTGGATAGAATTTATCGAGGAATTGCCCAAGACGGCCACAGGAAAGATTCAACGTTTTAAGTTGCGCGTGCAAGATGAGGACGATGACTGACCCCGCAAGGTTGACAACCCTGCCCCCGGCCAATGTGGGTTAGTCAGTGATCGGCGCCTATATATGTGACGCTGTGCGCACCCCGATTGGCCGTTACGGTGGGGCGTTGGCATCGGTACGCACAGACGATCTTGGCGCGATCCCAATCAGGGCGCTGATAGAGCGCAACCCCCAGGCTGACTGGATGACGCTTGAGGAGGTCTATTATGGTTGCACCAATCAGGCGGGGGAGGATAACCGCAATGTGGCACGAATGGCTGCGTTATTGGCCGGATTGTCAGAAAACGTAGCAGGAGTCACGTTTAATCGATTATGTGCTTCAGGATTGGAGGCGGTCGGTCAGGCTGCCCGGGCAATTCGTACCGGTGAGGCTCAATGGCTGGTCGCTGGGGGCGTAGAGTCCATGTCGCGGGCACCGCTGGTGATGCCCAAAGCCACCGCTCCCTTTAGCCGCCAGGCGCAGATTTACGATACCACCATTGGCTGGCGTTTTATCAATCCGCAGATGGAGCGGCTTTACGGCACTGACTCTATGCCAGAGACCGCTGAGAATGTGGCCAGTGAGTACGGTATTTCGCGGGCGGATCAGGATGCTTTCGCCTGGCGTAGCCAGCAGCGGGCTGCTGCGGCAATTGAAAACGGCGTGCTGAGGGAGGAACTCGTGCCGGTCAGTGTGCCACAGCGGCGTGCTCAGCCGAGTGTGGTAGATCGCGATGAACACCCCCGTCCAGACACTACGCTTGAGGATCTTGGCGCTTTACCAACCCCGTTTCGCGATGGTGGCAGCGTTACCGCCGGTAATGCCGCAGGTATTAACGATGGCGCCTGTGCCATGATTCTGGCCTCGGAGGATGCAGCCAGGCGTCACAACCTGCAGCCTCGGGCCCGGGTGTTAGCCATGGCCAGCGCGGGGGTTGTGCCACGGTTGATGGGCATGGGCCCGGTGCCTGCGGTGAATCGAGTGCTGGCTCAGGCAGGTCTCACGCTATCACAGATGGATGTTATCGAGATCAATGAGGCGTTTGCCGCCCAGGTATTGGCAGTGATGCGCCAGTTGCAGCTGGAAGACGACACCCCGAAAGTAAATCCCAATGGCGGTGCTATTGCGCTGGGCCATCCGCTGGGCATGAGTGGCGCCCGGTTAGTGACCACAGCACTTAACCAGCTCCGGCGTGAGCAGGGGCGCTACGGTCTGTGCACTATGTGTGTGGGTGTGGGCCAGGGATTGGCACTGGTGTTTGAACGGATCGGATAGAGGGGTTTTTCCGAAGCCGACCAGCGGCAGGGAGGGGATTTTTATGCAGACACTTGGACCCTCGGCACATATCGACACCTTTGCGCGGGACAACTACCCTCGCTCGTTGACAGTCGTCAAAGAACTGCCCAAAACACAGACTGGCAAGATTCAGCACTCTCGGCTGCGCCAGTCCTGAGTGACCCAACCGTTTTCGAAAAGAAAATGTGTCGATCCTTGGAAAATTACAGGTTGTGCCCGTTGTTACCGTTATCTAGGCGTTACCCAGTGACGGCGCAACTCCGACCCACGGTCAGGTATTCGTGTCAGATAGCACCATGAGTGATCAGGGGGGTCTGTTTGCCAGAATTGATGTCGCCGCTGATCCGCCGCGGATCGAGGTGCCCCGTCTTTATAACGCGGCGCTGGAGTTCATTGATCGCAACGTAGTTGAAGGACATGGCAAGCAGATTGCGTTGATCGACGATGATGGCTGCTACACCTATCGGGAGTTATGTCAGCGTGTCAATCAGGCGGGTCATGTCTTGCGGGCAGCCGGTGCCGGGATGGAGCAGCGAGTGTTATTGTGCTTGGATGGCGGCATTGATTTTGCATCCCTTTTTTGGGGTGCGATCAAGATCGGGGCGGTACCCGTTCCGGTCAATCCTTTGTTAACCCAGGATGATTACGCAGGCCTGATCAACGATAGTCGACCCCGGGTGTTAGTGGCCCACCCAGAGCAAATCAGTCATTTTAAGAGCACACTTTTCCAGCAGCCATTACCCTGTCGGCTGTTGACAGTAGATACCAGCCGGTGTGGGGCGGGTGAGCTGGCGCGGTTGATGGCAACGGCACCGGTGGAGCTTAAGGCAGCTGCAACCACGGCGGACGATACAGCGTTCTGGCTTTATACCTCGGGCTCGACTGGCAGCCCTAAAGCAGTTGTGCACCTGCATCGCAGTCTGATTCAGACCGCGGTGCTGTGTGGCCAGAACGTATTGGGAATCGGCCCATCTGATCGTGTTTTTTCTGCAGCCAAGATGTTTTTTGCCTACGGTCTGGGTAACAGCATGAGTTTTCCGTTTGCGGTTGGTGCTACCTCGATTGTGAGCGCACACCGGCCAACAGCGGAGAACGTCCTCGCCGTCATTGATGAACATCGCCCGACAGTGTTCTGTGGCGTGCCTACGCTGTACCATAATCTCCTGAACATCGTCGGGGTAGAGGAGGCCGAATTACTGGCTACACTGCGCCTGTATGTCTCGGCTGGTGAACCTCTTCCAGAGTCAATCGGACAACGCTGGCAGGCGTTATCTGGCTGTGAGGTTATCGACGGGCTGGGCACCACCGAAATGCTGCAGACTTTTCTCAGTAATCGGCCGGGACAGGTCCGCTATGGTACGACCGGTGTTGTTGTGCCCGGGTATCAGATCAAGGTGGTGAATTCGATGGGAACAGCAGTGGCACCCGGTGAGGTAGGCGAATTAATGGTAGCCGGTCCAAGTGCTGGTGCGGGTTACTGGAACCGCCGGGCGCAAAGCATCCGGACCTTTGTTGGACCTTGGACTCGGACCGGCGATCAGTATTTTGTTGGTTCGGATCATGCCTATCGTTACTGCGGTCGCAGTGATGACATGCTTAAGGTAGGGGGTATCTGGGTCTCACCCTATGAACTTGAATCATTGCTGATTCGACACCCTCTGGTGGCCGAATGTGCAGTGGTAGGACAGCCAGACGCAGGCGGTCTGATCAAGCCCAAGGCTTTTGTGGTGCTCAAAGACTCGGCTTTGGCAGGTGACGGTGCGGTTGAGACACTGCAGTGTTTTGCACGTGAGCACCTGGCACCCTATAAATATCCGCGCTGGGTCGAATTTCTGGATGAGTTGCCCCGCACCGCAACGGGCAAGGTCCGTCGCTACCGGTTGCGTGAGCAACTCGGCCTGTAGCAGTGTCTGAGCGGTTCGGCAAGATAGAGATCCAGGGTCGTGCTCTGGAATTCCAGTGGTTGGGTCCCCCCCCCTCAGCACAGGCGCCGACGTTGGTGTTCCTGCACGAAGGTCTGGGTTGCGTGCAGATGTGGCGGGATTTCCCACAACACCTGGCTGCGGTTACCGGCCTGGGCGCACTCAATTACAGTCGAGCCGGGTATGGCGGGTCAGATGCCGCCATTTTGCCGCGGCGTAGCGACTATATGCACGACGAAGCCCAGAAAGTGCTGCCACAGGTGCTGGATGCTTTTGGCATTGAATCGGCCATCCTGGTCGGCCACAGTGATGGTGGATCGATTGCGTTGATTCATGCTGGTAGCGAGAGAAGTGCCCGCGTCAAGGCAATGGTCCTGCTGGCACCGCATGTATTTGTCGAGTCGCTGACAGTTGCCAGTATCAGTGAGGCAGCCGAACTGTATCGCAGTACCAACTTATCTGAGCGCCTTGCGCGGTACCACGGTGATTCCGTCGATCAGACCTTTTGGGGGTGGAATGATATCTGGCTGCATGATCATTTCCTTCAGTGGAATATTGAGCAGTACCTATCCGAAATCACCGCGCCAGTGTTAATGCTTCAGGGAGAAGATGATCAATACGGAACATCGGCGCAATTACAGGCCATCGAGTCCGGGGTTGGTGGGCCCACCGAATGCCATCTGCTCGTTGACTGTGCTCATTCGGTATTCCGTGATCAACCAGAAGCAACGCTTAGTTTCTGTAGGGACTTTCTGGCACCCTTCAACGCCAGTTCCTTGTGATGGTCGACTGCTGTAGAGTGGGGAGAACCGACCATCGGTTGGTTGAAGTACAGTTGCAGTGGCTTTGCAATGCAACTAAAGTGCTAAAACCTTGCTCGCTGCCGGGGATTTCCCGTCGGCTTCGCGAGCGTGCTCAGGGCAGTTGCTGGTGTGGCTGCGCTTATCACTGATGCTTTTCGTAATAACAAACACCGCCCTGATGTCAGGCGGATTCTCCAGGAGGGAAAGAGATGAAGATTCGAATTACTTTATTGTCGGTTGTCGTTGCTCTCTTGGCGTTGCCAGCCAGCGCGGCTGACAAGGTCAAGATCGGCTTTGTTACGACACTGACCACCGGGGCGGCCGTCATCGGTAAGGATATGCAGGATGCCGTCAACCTTGCAGTTGAAGATATTGGTGGAAAGATGGGTGGGCTGGACGTAGAAATGATCTTTGGTGATGACGGATTCAAGCCCGAGACCGGCAAGCAGGTGACGGACAAACTGGTGAAGTCCGATGATGTTGATTTTGTGGCTGGGTATATCTGGTCACATGTATTACTGGCTTCACAAAAGTCAGTCCTGGGCGCTGGCAAGTTTCTGATCAGCGCCAATGCGGGACCGTCTCAGTTGGCTGGCAAACTGTGCAACAAGAATTTCTTTTCTACTTCCTGGCAGAATGATCAGACCCCGATGGCCATGGGTGAGGTACTGAATCAGAGAGGCATCAAGAAGCTCTACATCATGTCACCGAACTATGCAGCCGGTAAGAACATGGTAGCCGGGGTTGAGCGCACCTTTAAGGGTGAGATCGTTGGCAAGGACATGACCAAATGGGGTAAAGATGCGCAGTTGGATTTCTCGGCCGAACTGGCTAAGGCCGGCGCATCCGGTGCCGACGCGATATTTGTGTTCTACCCGGGAAAGGCCGGGGGTGCATTTATTAAGCAATACGAGCAGGCCGGCCTGACAGATAAATTGCCGTTGTACACCGTATTCACTATCGATTCTATTGCGCTACCTAAACTGCAAAAGGCGAAAATGAAAGCGGTGCTTGGATCTTTGAATACGCAGTTCTGGGGGCCGGACCTGGATACGCCTCAGAATCATCGGTTCGTGTCCGGCTTCAAGAAGAAATACGGCCGATATCCCTCGTTCTACGCCGCGCAGTCCTATGATTCTATCTTTCTGATCAAGAGTGCGGTTGAAGCCGTCGGCGGCAACTTGGCAGATATGGACGGTATGCGTGCAGCGATGGAAAAAGCCGATTTCCCGTCGGTCCGCGGTGCGTTCCGCTATGGCAAGAATCATTTCCCGATCCAAAACTTCTACTTGCGCAAGGTTGTTGAGGATAGTGATGGCAACTGGACAACTTCGGTTGTCGATACCGTGTTTGAGGATCATCAGGATACCTACGCAGGTGAGTGTAAGATCTAGACAGTCATCGCACTGTTAATGGCAAACAGTACCCCGGGTCAGTTAATCTGGCACCGGCCAGCCAGGGCGGCATGGGCCGCCCTGGTCTGGTTTGGTGCGTAAACCACCGCACCTGGATATAAGGGACTGCAGGCCGTGAGCTCCAAGATTCTCTGCGTACATTTTTGGCCCAGCCCCGCCATTTCTGATCCGGCCGTTCCTGATTATGGATAGCACTCTACTCGTCATCCAGATTCTGAATGGCCTGCAACTTGGGGTATTGCTGTTTCTGCTCGCTGCCGGCCTCACGCTGGTATTTGGCATCATGGACTTCATCAACCTGGCGCACGGTTCGTTCTATATGGTGGGCGCGTTTTTTTGTGCCACACTAACCCTGTGGTTCGATTCATTTCTGCTGGGGTTGTTGCTGGCTCTGCCACTGACGCTTGCGGTGGGGGTGGTAGTTGAACTGCTGGTGGTACGCCATCTATACCAGGAGGATCATCTGCAGCAGATTCTCGCGACTTTCGGCCTGATTCTGGTTGCCGATACATTGGTCCATATTATTTGGGGCCCTGAAGGCCTGACTTTTGCCCTGCCTGAGGTGCTCAATGGCCAGGTAACCGTGTTACCGGGAATCCGTTTCCCGATCTACCGTATTCTGATTATCAGTGTTGGCCTGCTGATCGCCGCGGGTCTTTACTGGGTAGTTGCGCGCACCCGGATTGGTATGTTGATTCGTGCCGGCGCCTCTAACCGGCGGATGGTCGGTGCGTTAGGTGTAGACATACGTTATCTCTTTACCCTCGTATTTGGAGCAGGCGCTGTTATGGCGGGCCTGGCAGGTTTGATGATCGCTCCGATTACTGAAGCCAGCATCGGTATGGGTAACGAGATCCTTATTGTTGCATTCGTCGTTATTGTGATCGGTGGTATCGGCTCGATTAAAGGAGCGTTTCTGGGCGCACTGCTCGTTGGTCTGATCGATACGCTGGGTCGGTCCTTTTTGGATGGTATGCTGAAACTGGTGCTCTCCAACCAGGCGGCCGAGACTTCGGCACCGGCTATCTCCGCGATGTTGATCTATATCCTGATGGCCGCAATTTTGTACTTTCGGCCGCAGGGGTTGTTCCCGCCGAAGGGCCGATAATGCGGCAATTGGTGCAAAAGCCCCCTGGCCGATACTGGCTGGTGTTTGCCGCTGTGCTGGTTCTGTTGCTGGCCCCGGCAGCGATCGCCTATCTGGATCAACCGTTCTACCTTGATGTGTTGATGCGGCTGATGATTCTGGCTATTGCGGCCAGTAGCTTGAACCTGATTCTGGGCTACAGCGGCATGATTAGCCTGGGTCACTCCGTGTACATCGGCATCGGCGCGTATGCGGTAGGAATTCCAGCGTATTACGACCAGTACAACGGACTGCTGCAGCTGGCTTTGGCCCTGGGTGGGGCCGGGCTCTTTGCGTTAGTCACCGGACTGATTTGTCTTCGAACGCGAGGTGCCTATTTCATCATGATTACGCTGGCTTTCGCACAGATGATGTACTTCACTTTTGTCAGCATTGAGGAGTACGGTGGCGACGATGGACTGGTGATCTATGCCCGGAGTGATTTTGCTGGTCTGTATGATCTGGAGAATAATGTCCGCCTCTATTACCTGGTGTTGGGTTGCCTGCTGCTGACCTTGTTACTGGTGCATCGGATCGTCAATTCCCACTTTGGGATGGTGATACGGGGAGCAAAAAGCAATGATCGACGGATGCAGGCAGTTGGGTTTCCGACCTTCCGTTACCGGTTGACCTGTTATGTCATTTCCGGAATGATCTGTGGCTTGGCCGGTTGGCTGATGGGCAATTTCACCGGTTTTATCAGTCCCGAGATGATGGACTGGACCCGTTCTGGTGAGTTGATTGCTATGGTGATCCTGGGTGGGCCAGGCAGTTTGTTCGGGCCGGCCATCGGTGCCGCAGTATTTATCCTCATGGAGACGGTGCTCGCTGAGGTCACGATCTACTGGCACTTGTATCTTGGATTATTGTTGATTCTGGTAGCCAAATTTGGTCGGGGTGGGCTCGGTGGCCTGTTCCAGCGAAACCGAGGCACACCATGAACGCACCGCTCCTTGAAGTCTCAACATTGAGTCGCAATTTTGGTGGTATTGCTGCAGCCAGCGAGGTGAGCCTGGAGCTTGCCCGGGGCGAGGTGCATGCAATTATCGGCCCCAACGGTGCCGGGAAAACGACTTTGGTATCCCTGCTGGCCGGAGAGTTGCGGGCGGATTCCGGCGCGATTCGCTTTCGTGGTGAGACCATCACTAACATGCCAGTACACGCACGTGCACAGCGAGGCCTCGCGCGGACTTTTCAGATCACCAGCATTTTCCCGGAGTTTTCAGCGTTGGAAAACGTAGCCATGGCGATTCAGGCACATGCTGGCCATTCTTTTCGCTTCTGGCGGCCCGTTACCCAGAATGCCATTCTTCAGCAGGGTGCACTGAACGCCCTGGAGCAGGTTGGCTTGGCGGGGATTCCCGAGCGCAATGCCGGCGAGATGTCTCACGGTGAGCATCGGCTGCTGGAGATGGCGATGGCACTGGCAACCCAGCCGGCGTTATTGCTGCTGGATGAGCCGGCGGCGGGGCTGGGTCCGGAGGAAACCACTGCTATGGTAGCCATCCTGCGTGGCCTCAGACAGGACAAGGGCATTCTGCTGGTGGAGCACGACATGGACGTGGTTTTTGCGATTGCCGATCGGATTACGGTGATGGTGAGTGGGCGGACCATTGCCACAGGTAGCCCGGAGGAGATTCGCGAGGACGAAAATGTACGCAAAGCCTATCTGGGCGATGGGGTAGACGAGGGTGCTTGAAGTCAAGGGACTCCAGGCCTTTTACGGGGCGAGCCAGGCGTTGTTTGGAGTCGACCTGGAAGTTGCTTCGGGTCAGGTCGTGACCCTGAT
Source organism: Acidiferrobacteraceae bacterium (assembly GCA_002726415.1). GTDB lineage: Bacteria > Pseudomonadota > Gammaproteobacteria > Arenicellales > UBA868 > UBA868. The sequence continues at coordinate 24,935 of PBSU01000035.1, forward strand.
GGGGCGAAACGGTATGGGCAAGACCACTACGGTTAACTGTATCATGGGGTTGTTGCCCCCCAGTGCCGGGAGTGTACGAGTCAACGGCCAGGACATGGACGGGTTGCCGAGTTTCCGGGTCGCGCAGGCCGGAGTAGGGTTGGTGCCTGAGGGTCGCCAGGTATTTCCAAACCTGACGGTTACAGAAAATCTCTTGGTGACCGCAGCCAATCGCCAGGGAGTTGCACAACCTTGGCAGATCGATCGGGTGTTACAGATGTTTCCTGCACTGGCCGAGCGGCGACACAGCCTGGGCAGCCTGTTATCTGGGGGGGAGCAACAGATGCTCGCGATTGGTCGGGCGTTGATGATTAACCCGGCTTTACTGATTCTGGATGAAGCGACTGAGGGCCTGGCGCCGTTAGTACGCCGTGAGATTTGGTCGTGCCTGGTTCGACTGAAAAGTGCAGGGCTGTCGATTCTGGTGATTGATAAGAATGTGACGGATCTTGCCCGAATCGCCGACCGCCATTTCATCATCGAGAAAGGGCGCACGGTCTGGGTTGGTGATTCGAATGAACTGCTTTCAGGTGATACACTGAAACGTCGTTATCTTGGAATCTAACCCAGACGTTATTTCTTGGTGTTACATGCAGCGCGGGACTAAAGCAGGCAACCTAAAAGCCGTTTTAGAGACGAGGTTCCTGGGCTGCTTCACGCAAGCGGCGCAAGGTGTCGGCATCGGCTTTGGGAATTTTTTCAAGAATAGCCCGGAATCGGCCAGCGCTATGAAGGTGTGTTTGCCCATAGCCCTTGATCAACCCGGCACAGGCGGCCACTTCTAGCGCGAGACCATAATCGCGCCGCGCTGCCCCGAGAAGTTGCGCCAGCCAGTCTTCGATAGTCGCCTGCTCTTTGAGATAACGGGAAGACCGGGTTCGACGCGAGCGCAGGCCGGCAATGATACGCAGTGCCAAAAAGCCACTAACTGTGGAAGTCTTGATCTTTATCGGGAAGCCGTTAACGCCAAAGCCCGTGCGAGCGCTGAATGAGCGTACCCACTTTGCGAGTTTGGGCGAAAGAATCGAGACGAATTCTTCCAAACCCGGCTTGAGGTAATCGGCTACGTGAACGACCTGATGTTCAAAGGCGCTCACCTCCTCGCGCAGCCTGATGAAACGTTGCCGCCGGGTCTTCAGGTCGGCGACCCGGATAATATCGTCATAGGTCATGAGCCGGGCCAGCCAGCGCCCAGTTTCGCGGGTCAGCGTATAGTCGCGCGACTTACCGCCATTGGCGCGGTCAACTTCAAGTACTGTCTGCAACCGGTCCAGGTAGAGTTTGGCATAGGTGTCATCCTGATAATCAACGAGTCGTTCCATAGTCATGCGAAGAAGATCATGGATGTCTGGGGGAAACATGTCTTCCATTGCTGCCAGGGCCTGGGCGGTCGGCTTTGACCGAGTTGATTTTGCTGCTGTGATGGCACCAGGCAGGTCCTTCGATTCATCTGAGGCCATGGCATAGCCAAGATCAAAGCCGGCCAGGTTAGGAGCTGCCACAGTCGAACTGCGCTGGATAGTCGCAATGAAGGCTTGGCGGGAAAAGGGTAATACGCCGGCACCTGCTACGGCCCCGAACAGCACCGCGTTGATGATACTGCCGGCGGCCGCCGCGCAGGCAGCCATATCAAATTGCACGAGCCGCTGGCAATGGGTGGCAACGGTCTTGAGGAGGAACTCAGGGTCGATGCGTGCATCCCCCGGCGCGATCTTCTCGGCGACGGCGTAGGCGCGGTGGCTGGAAGAAATTACAGTGGTACGTGATCGGGTAATGAACCCAGCCTGTAAGGCGCGCCCCGCTTCTACTGCCTCAGTCGACAATAACAGGTCTACATCACCGGGGCAGGGCATCAGTGCGCAGACCATCGATTGGTTGGTGTTGTGGTCAGAAAAGGCTGGCCAGGCTTCCAGATAGTAGGTGGTTGCGCCGGTGCGTTGGGCAACGCCCGGGACGTAGGTATAGCGCACTTCGAAATTCTGGCTTTCACAAAGGTCCGCCATCCACTGAGTTAACAGGCCGCCTCCTTCACCACCCATAGCGCCAATCACGATTTTTATCGGGCGTGTGTTGCGGTGGTTCATAATTATCGCCCGCGCGGTTCGCTAGCGTGTAACGTGCCGATCACCCGCCGGCGCACATGACTGATCACTCGTTCGAGCCAACTGGGATTGTTGATGATCGTGGCCTCAAAGAAAGACGGACAAAGCCCGGCCTGGTGGGCTATGACGCCACAGTTCCCACAGCCTACACACTGGTCATCTATTACTGTAACCGGCCCTTCAGCGAGGGGGTCGGGATTGTCTTTAACAGTAAGTGAGGGGCAACCGGACAGTCGGATGCAGGCCCGGTCACCGGTGCAGACATCCGGGTCAATGCCCAGTCGTACCCGCTGTGCCCGTGCACCACAATCCAGGGCTTCCCGGTGCGCTCGCTTCACTCGGCGCTGGCGGGCCAGTTGGCATTCACCCTCGGATATGATGATCTTAAGCCCCGGTGGCGACTGGGTGATAGCTTCGGTCAGTGTGGTGACCATCTGTTTGACGTTGTAGCTGGGCACGGTTCTTACCCACCGGGCACCCACGCCGCGTACTGCCTTTTCGATCGTCATCTGGACAGAGCGGCCGGATCTGGCCTGGTCAGTAGAGGGAATAGCCTGGTGGCCGGTGGCAGCAGCATAGCCATTGTCGATGATGATCAGCACACCGTTGTCGCCGTTGAATACCGCATTGGCAACGCCGCTGGTCAGGCCGTTGTGCCAGAAACCCCCATCACCCATGATGCTGATCAACGGTTTGGCAAAATTAGGGGCCAGGCCAGAGGAACTGGCGAGACCCAGGCCGTAGCCGACAGTATGCTGGCCGATATTGAACGGGGGCAAGGTAGAGAACAGATGGCAACCGATGTCACCGCTGATATGGAATTCACCCAGTTCCCGCTGTACTAATTTCAACGCACTGAACAGGGGTCGTTCCGGGCAACCGACACAGAATCCCGGCGGGCGGGCAGGCACGGGAAACCCAAGGGCTGTTTGAGAGTCTGTAATCTCCTGTGTCACCTGTTGCTGGGCGCTCTTCATCGTTGCCAGGTTGATTCCCGCTGGTGCAGCGTGATGCAAAAACTCAGTAACACCATTGAGCAGTATCCGAGCCTTGTATTCACCGGCTGCGGGCAACAGGTCCTTGCCGTGAATTCGGGTGTGAATATCGGTGCCGTGCAGGGTGGCCTTGATGCTTTGTTCGATGTAGTTCGGCTGCCCTTCCTCGATCACCAGCACAGCCTTTTTATCGATACAGAATGTCCTGATCTCTTCGGGAATCAGCGGGTAGGTGACCGTAAGGACGTAAATGGGAATTTTTGAGTTGCCAACCGCGTCCGCCAGGTCGAGCGTCTCCAGCGCGCGATTGAGGGCGTTGTAAATGCCCCCCTGGACGATAATCCCAATATCGACATAGTCACCCGGCAGACTCTGATTTAGTTTATTTTCGCTGATGAAACGAAGCGCCTCTGGCCATCGCTCGGTGATTTTTAATTGCTCCTGCTGATAGGAAGAGGGGGGCAGGACCACTTTGTTGTAATCGAACACGGCTTGTTCGAGAGGATGGTGGGCGTTGTAATGACCAGGCCGGTTATCCTTGGAGACGAAGCTACCGTAGACATGGCAGGTACGAATCCGCAGCATCAACATCACTGGAGTATTAGTCGCTTCAGATAACTCAAAGCCAGTTTCTACCGCGTCGACAATAGCGGGTAAGTCGGGGCGGGGGTCAAGCAGCCATATTTGTGATTTTGCCGCGAAGGCATGAGTTCGCTCCTGCATGATGCTGGAGCCCTCGCCGTAATCCTCACCGACAATAATCAGAACCCCGCCCCGGACGCCGGCCGAGGCGACATTGGCCAGTGCATCAGCCGCCACATTGGTCCCGACGGTTGATTTCCAGGTGACAGCACCGCGCAGCGGGTAGTGAATCGATGCAGCCAGCATGGCGGCCGCAGCAGCTTCGCTGGCGGCGTTCTCGAAGTGCACGCCGAGCTCACGCCGGATTTCCGCGGCATCATTAAGGACGTCCATCATGTGCGAGATCGGCGAACCCTGGTAACCGCCAATGTAGGAGACACGACTCTGTAGAAGGGCTTTAGTGACTGCCAGTACCCCCTCACCACGAAAAACCTCACCCTCACCTTTGCGAAGGCTCTGTACTTCTTTGCTGAATGATCGTTCGGCCATCGTTAGTTTGCAGCCCTCAATGCAGCTGGGTTATTCACCATCTTTGGTTGCTGTTTTGCTTACTTATCGAAAACTCAAAATGGCTGATGCTGTACATTCCTTAGAATCTTATGGAGCGTTGCAACAAAAGCGGCGAATTCACTTTCTTCGACCCCGTGAAAAAGGCGTCGGAAATGCCAGTAAAAGACGGGCCAGAATCTCTCGAAAACCTGGCGACCTTTCTCGGTGAGATAGACCTCAATGAAGCGGGAGTCACTTGATCGGGGTTTGCGCATGATGAAACCTTTTTTTTCCATGCTGATTAGCGCTCTGCTCATTGTCGATTGATTGGTTACCGTCAGGGTTGCCAAGTCGTTGACAGGTCGACCATCTTTGTCAGACAAAACGGCCAGGGTTCTCATTTGCCTTGTTGTTAAACCGTATTGTCGGGCTGCCTCTAGGATGCTGGAGTTCCAGCGACTGGTGATCCTATTTAATAAGTAGGGCGCAAACTGGTCCAAGCCGATTTCAGCGAACTTCGGGATCAACTCATCCTGGTCGTTGAGAGGGATATCGGGCGGAATATGAAGATTGGATTTCATTAGTAACTCGCAACGCTTTGTCGGCGCCGGTGTATTGTCTGACTCTTCATTTGAGTGACTGGGCTAACAGGAATCCTGACCCACCCCCCAGCCCCGGACCAGGATGAGTTGAGGCGCCGATATGATGTAAGTGATTAATGCAGGTTGTGTGATTGATGCTGCTTTTCAGAGGCCGCCAAAGAAAGTACTGATCCAACCCGCAGAATCCACCGTAGGGGTCACCCCCAACGAGGTTGATGTTGATCGCTTCTAAATCGGCTGGTGAATAGACCTTTCGCTCGAGGACGCTGGTGCCAAACCCGGCAATATGAGACTCGAGTATGGATTGTGCTCGATCTGCATAGCGTTCTTTAATCTCGTTTGTCCATTGGCCATCATAGGGTGGATCAATCTCTGTGGCGGCATCACCCTTGATCTGCCGTGGTGTTTCCGGCAACTGCAACCATAGGATGGCTTTGCCCTCAGGACACCGGCTCGGGTCGAGGGCGGTGGGATGGCCAACACATAGCGTCGGAATTTCCGGTAGCATGCCACGCTCGGCTTCGTTAGTGGCTTTAGAGACACCGTCCAGTCCGGGCGTGAGGTGTAGCAGTGCTACCTGACCCAGTTCCGGTATGCTCCAGGCAGGCGGCTTATCAAGGGCGTAGTGAATCTGCATGTTGCCTTTGCCGTATCGAAAACGCTTCAGATCGTTTCTGACAGCTGAGGGAATAGATTGATGCTTAAGTAAACGGTCATAGAGTTGGCCCGGTGTAGTACTGCAGATGACGCCATGGGCCGCCATGAATTCTTCTTGACCAGTTGTGCGTACACCCTTGGCAGTTGTTTTCTCAACAATGACTTCAGCTACATCCTGGCCGACAAAAATCTCGCCGCCGTGGTCTTCTATAATGCTACGGATTGCATGGACGAAGTGTTCTGCGCCGCCTTTGATAATTGGAGCACCGGCCTGCTCTAGGGCGAAAGCAATGATCTTCCCTATCTGGGCCGAAAAGGCCGACTCTGGCCCCAGACCTGCGTGCAAAACCCAGGGAGCCCATAGGGCTTTGATCTCATCGGAAGAGTATGCTGTTTCCAGCCAGCCTCGCGCGCTACCCAGGGCCTCGCCAAACAAGGCCAGAAGCTCTCGAGAGCCTCGACGACGTCCTTCGCGAAAGAGCAGTTTGAGCATATTCCAACTCCACAGATTACCGCCCAGAACAGAGAATAGAATATCTGCATCAGCTCCGATCTGAGCCATGTCAGCGGCATGTTGCTGGCCGTCACTTGCGCACAGTGCCTTGAATGCGCTGACGTTGTGATCTGTCGATTGATGAAATATCAGGTGACGGCCATCAGCCAGCAGCACGCCAGTTGGGCTTGTGGAGTCGCAAAAAACAAGGCCCCTCTGGTGGAGATCTTCAGCAAGGGCCGTATAGGCCGGCGAAGTTTTGAACAACACGAATGTGGCGGCCATGACGTCATGGGTAAAACCGGGAGCTGTTATTTCCTCGCTGCGAATACAGCCGCCGATACGATCATTGCGCTCGAGTACGGATACTGAGCGACCGCGCTTGGCCAGGATCGCCGCGCAGACAAGTGAGTTAATGCCGCTACCGACAATAACGTAGTCACTTTTTTTCACGTCGTCACGCAACAACTATCCTGAGAACTTGGCAGGAAATCGTCAGCATGTCCCTGAAGTAGTTGGTCATGGGACCGTTGTAAGCTAGCCCATGGCGCTGTAGCGCCTAGGTCGCCGAAATCAAAGCCAGTACTCGTATGGGGCTGCCGGTGCCATTGAGAATTTTTAGTGGCGGGGTAATGATGACTGATCCCGTTGCCGGCAACTGATCTAGATTGCAAAGGCTGGCGAGACCGTATCTGTTCGCTTCATGCATTAGGTGGTGGGCCGGCAGGGGGGGTTCTAGGCCGAAGCCCTGACCCGCATCAGTGCCGACCGCTTCAGAACCCCAACCCAATATATCCTTTTCAATCAGGTATTGGATGCAGTCAGTTGCGGGACCGGGTGCGTGTGAACCGTTTTCGTCAGCGTTCAGAAAAAGTTCCTCGCTGTGGCCACGTTTGTACCAGTCGGTGCGCATCAATACCCAGGATCTGGCGGGAATATCACCGTGTTTCGTTTCCCATTCTTTGACGCGGTCTGCGGTCAGCAGGTAATCCGGGTCGGCTTTCGCCTCCACTGAACAATCAATTACGCAGGCGGGCGCTATAAAGTTTTGAGGCGGTATAGTGTCGGTTGAACCGTCGGCGTAATCACGGCCTGAGATCCAGTGAATCGGGGCGTCAAAATGAGTGCCTGAATGTTCTCCCAGTTTTAGCCAGTTCCAACTCCAGAACGGGCCGTTATCATCGTATTTCGATATCTCGTGAATTTCGACCTTTGGAGTGTTTATTGCTACCTCTGGTGGAAGTTTGATCAATGGCGTATCCGGTCCGAGCGTTCCGCTGAGATCGACCACCTTTATCTCCTCGGAAGCAATGGCTGTTGCGAGAGCGGTTAGTGTTTGAGTTGTCGTCATCGAGTAACCTCCTTCGTTAGTTGGTATTCCAGGCCTACGCTTTGGCTGGGTTACCAGATATGCGAGTTTCGTATGCTTTTTTTGATCTGGTCAGACGTAATATAACCAAATTATCTGATTTGTAATATGATTTTACCGATATTTAGTCCAACTACCCATGTTTCCGTGTTAGCGTGGCGAAAACAATGGTCATTGCCACCCTTCGATTACGGCTGTCCGGCGCTGGGAGATACAGGCAGATGCAATACGATGCAGTAGTAATCGGGGCTGGTCATAACGGCCTGGCAAGTGCAATTCATCTGGCCAAGGCCGGTTGGAAGGTGGCAGTAGTTGAAAGCGCCTCTCAGGCTGGTGGGGCGGTTAAAACGGTCGAAGCCACGTTACCTGGGTTTCGCCATGACCTTGGCGCAATGAATCTCAGTTTATTCGCTGGATCGGCATTTTTCCGTGAATTTCAATCCGACCTGTTGGCGCACGGTCTGGAATTCGTACCGGCTACCCGGACCTTCAGTTCCGTATTTCCCGACGGCGGTTGGTTGGGGGTTGATCAGGACATCGATAAAACAGTGGCATCGATCAGCGTCTTCTCGGAGCCGGACGCAGCCCGGTGGCGGGAAATGGCCACCGAGTTCGGTAGTGATGCACCCCATATCTTTTCCATACTGGGGACGCCAATGCCATCTTGGGCGCTATTGAAGGTTCTGTATCAAGCGTGGCGTACAAAAGGGCGGACGTGGTGTCTTGACACACTACGATTGATCCTCTCTTCACCTCGTGAATTCCTTGACGAGCATTTTGAATCCAAAGAGGTAAAGGCTCTAATGGCTGCCTGGGGGATGCATCTGGACTTTGCACCCGATGTTGCAGGTGGCGCATTGTTTCCGTACCTTGAGTCGATGGCCAGTCAGTCCTTTGGTATGGTCCTTGGAAAAGGTGGTGCAGCTACCATCGTCCGGTCGATGACCAGTTTCCTGGAGTCACTGGGTGGCGAGATTCATCTGTCAGCTACAGTAATTCAGGTGAATCTGGAAGCCAACGTGGCGACCGGTGTCAAACTCGCCGATGGGCGGGTCTTTAACGCAAAGCGTGCGGTGATCGCGAATTTGGCACCGCAGGCTCTTTTTGGACGTTTGGTGCCTAACGCAGCGGTACCTAGCGGGTTCAGCCGGCGTATTCGTTCATTCAAGTACGGCCCGGGCACCATGATGATTCATTTGGCCCTTTCAGACCTGCCCGAATGGCGGGCAAGCAGCGCCCTGAAGACTTTTGCCTACGTGCACGTGGCGCCGTATCTTTCCGATATGGCGCAAGCCTACAACGATGCAATGAACGGCTTGTTGCCGGCTAGTCCGGTGATCGTAGTGGGCCAGCCAAGTGCTATTGACCCGAGTCGGGCGCCAGACAGTCAGCATGTGCTTTGGTTACAGGTTCGTGTTCTGCCGGGGAAGATCAGAGGAGACGCTGGGGGCACAATTTCGGCCATGGACTGGGCTGGGGCTAAAGAGGCGTATGCCGACCGGGTGATCGAGAAACTGACCAGCTATGCTCCCAATTTGCCAGGGACGATTTTGGACCGCGCGATCTACTCACCAACCGATCTGGAGCAGGACAATCCCAATCTGGTTGGTGGCGATAACCTCGCTGGAAGCCATCATCTACGTCAGAATTTCCTGTTCCGGCCAGTTTTGGGCTGGTCGCGATACCGCATGCCGATTGAGCATCTATATATGGTGGGGGCTTCAACTTGGCCGGGTGCAGGGACCGGTGCCGGATCGGGCCAGTTACTGGGGAAAATGCTCTCCCAAAAGTGAATATTTGCAATGAGGGTTGTTTTTCCGTGATCTTCCGTAGTTTTCCTAATGGATTTACATATTGATATGACTTTGCATATACTGAGCCCCAAGCAATACCGACTGCGATTTTGTGAGAGCCGGGTAACACAGGAGTGACGGGCAATTTGGATCGAATTTGTTCGAAGGGTACAAATTGAGGGCTCCAAGACGTAACAAACCAAAACAAAGGAGGGTATTTGGATGGAAATCATAGCAACCAAGGGGCTGAAAAAATGCCTCGTCGCGACCGTGGCAGTGGCTGCGACCTATTTAACCGCGCCCAGTGGAGTAATCGCGGGAGACAAGGACAGCCTGACGATCGCATATCACGTGAGCGTTCCCGCGTGGGACCCGACAACGGGTCTATCGTCGGTCAACCCCCAATTGCAGTCGATCTACAAATCTGTTTTTGATCAATATATCGACCAGAATCCCGATTTGTCCTTTAAGCCTGGCCTGTTGACGGATTGGGGCTGGAACGAGGATCGAACCAAGGTGCACATGACGGTCCGTTCTGGCGCTAAGTGGCAGGATGGCAAGACAATCACCGCACAGGACGTAGTCTGGAATCTCAACCGCGCCTCTGACCCAGCTTCCGGTAACCCAGTTGCCGGCTTCATCTGGGCGAGCGTGGGGGATTTCGAGGTTAATGGCAACAAGATTACTGGAACGGTAAAAAGTTACACTGCTGACTATTTTAAGTGGATGGCTTTCCTCACGGGTTATCTGATTCCCCCGCATTATTATGAGGAGGTTGGTAAGGAAGGATTTGAAAAGAAACCGATGGGATCCGGCCCCTATATGGTCGATAAATTTGAACGTGGCTCTTACGTTCGGCTGAAGGCCAATCCTTATTATTGGGGCGGTAAACCGGCGATCGAGAATGTAGTCTTCAAATTTGTGACGAACCCGGCCAGCCGGATTGCCGAGATCGAAAGTGGCTCATCGGATCTGACGCTTAATATTCCATTTGAGGAGTACGATCGCCTGAAAGATAAGAGTGGCTTGGCTGGAGTAACTACACCGGTCTCTGATATTGCCATGATCTTTTTTAACGATGTTGAGCCCTTTCTTGACGCCAATGTGCGCAAGGCTGCGGTTCACGCAGTCGATCGCAATGCATTGGTTGATCGTTTGCTTAAAGGTTATGGGGTTCCATTACATACCTTGGAGGCCCCGGAGTACACGGCATACGATCCTTCGATCAAAGTCGCCTATGATCCTGAATTGGCCAAGAAGTTGCTGGCTAAATCTGGCTTCTCACCGAGTAATCCGGTAGAACTGACAATCCAGACGACCCGTGGTTATCTCCCCAAAGACTACGAGATTATCCAGGCTATCGTAGGCATGTGGCGCAAGGTTGGGATTGAGGCCAAGATAGATGTCTACGAGGTTGCCAAGCATTATGAGCTTCGCGCCCAAGACACGCTTGCGCCCGCCGCGTTTTATAACTGGGGTAATTCAGTAGGTGATCCTCAGGACTCGACCGGTCATGCCATGTTTGGCCCCTCTCCCCATTCGGTTTGGGATACCGACGATCTGGATGGAATGATAGGGCCACTCTGGGGTGAGCGGGATGAAAGCAGGCGTATCGCCGGCTGGAAAAAGGTGTCGCGGTATATTGCTGATAACGCTTATGTATTACCTCTGTATCAGCAGGTTCAGCCTGTGATTCATCGTTCTGGCCTGGCATTTACACCGTATGTGTCCAACTTCATTTTGCCGCATACGATGGGATGGTAAGACCTGACTCCGTGAAATAAGGGAATGCGGTATCAGCAACGATGACGGCGGCGTCCCTTCTGCGCCGCCTGCTGCTATCGGTACCCACCCTTTTCGGAGTACTGATAATAAATTTTGTACTCTTGCGGGTAGTACCCGGTGACCCGATCGCAATGATGATCGGCCCGGGCGCTACCCCGGAGGACATACAGAATCTGCGCCAAATTTACGGCCTCGATAAGTCGATTTATCAGCAGTTCCTGTTGTACCTTGGCGACTTTCTGAGCGGTGATCTGGGAACCTCAATCAGTATGCGTCAGGATGTGGTCGAGTTGATAGTGGGCCGGCTGCCGGTCACCTTGGAATTGGCTTTGGTCGCTATCGCAATATCGCTCGTTGGTATCGTTGGTCTGGGCATCACAGCGAGCATATGGAAAGGGCGCTGGCCGGAAGTGCTGATCGATGTATTTTCTGGTTTTGTTCAAGCTGTTCCAGACTTTCTCTGGGCTTTATTGTTCATTCTTATTTTCGGGGTTCTGTGGGCCTCCATGCCAATTTTCGGCCGCATGGATCTGGCGGTCGAGTTCGATCCACTGACCCAGTTCTACCTATTTGAGAGTTTGTTTCGTGGAGATTTGGTAGTTTTCAGATCGATATTAATGCACATACTTTTGCCGGCACTCTCTCTGGCGCTTCCTTTGATTGCCATTGGTGCTCGGCTACTGAAATCATCAATCAATGAATCTATGGCCCAGGATTACGTGCAACTGGCGCGGGTCAAAGGATTCAGTCATTTTCGCATTGTTGTCTCACAGGCTTTTCCCAACGCCCTGATTCCCACTGTTACCTTGACCGGGGTACAAATGACCTTCCTGATTGGCGGCACAGTGTTGGTCGAGCGGATTTTCGGCTATCCCGGGCTTGGAAATATGGCTATTGACGCGGTGATTAATCGCGATTTGCCGTTGATCCAGGGTATCGTCCTGACCTTTGCCGTGATGTTTATCGTGCTGAATATATTGATCGATATGACGTATGCTTTCTTGAACCCCCGACTACGACATGACTGACCACATTCGGTCCAGGTCCTTGCCAACCAGCCGCGTGTTAGCTTCAAGCCCACGGACCATGCTGGGTCTGGGAGTTTTTCTCCTCATGGCTCTCACTGCGATGACGGGGTCGTGGCTGGCGCCGCATGATCCACTTGAGCAAGACCTGCTTAACTCCTTTCTTCCACCATTTTGGGTGGCGGGGGCTGACCCGGCTTTTCTGCTTGGAACCGATAATCTAGGCCGTGACGTGCTCTCCCGCCTAATCTATGGGACCCGCGTCGCACTTATGGTTGCGGTGATTGCCGCTACGTTAACCGGGATGCTCGGCACCACGGTCGGCCTCTTGGCCGGGTTTTTTGGGGGCTGGGTAGACACCCTGGTATCGCGAATGGTCGATATCTGGATGGCATTCCCTGCTGTGCTTTTATCGATTGTGCTGGTTGCCGTTATCGGCGCCGGTTTACATGCGGTCATCATCGCCATTATTGTTATCGACTGGACGCGTTTCTGCCGGGTAGTGAGGGCTGAGACTATGGTTCAGTGCCAGCAGGACTATGTGGCCTCGGCAGTGACAATAGGATTATCCAGGCGGCGCAGGTTATTTGTGGAAATTCTTCCTAACATCCTGCCGCTGCTGATTTCTCTTTTGACTTTGGAGATGGGAATCGCGGTAGTGGTCGAGGCAATTCTTAGTTATGTCGGTCTTAGTGTTGCCAGTGACGCGGCGACCTGGGGCGGGCTCATTCAGGAGGGGCGCTTATATGTTAACCAGGCGCCCTGGCTTATGGTATTTCCGATTGCCTGTATTATTGTTGCTGTGCTGGGATTCAATGCCCTCGGGGATGGACTGCGTTCGGCTTTTGATCCAGTGTTGCGTCGATGACTCCACTTCTCAATATTCGCAATCTTCACGTTAAGATACGCGAGGGTGCTGCATCGGTGCCAATTTTGCGTGGGGTTTCGCTTTCACTCGCGCCGGGCGAGGTGCTCGGGCTAGTTGGCGAATCGAGCGCCGGTAAAACCATGATTGGGAAGGCAACCCTGGGCATCTTGCCCCCCCAGGCGGTTATTACCGATGGCGAGATTTTTTTCGATGGCGAAAACATTACGCATATCTCCGTTAAGGCACGACGTCGCCTGTTGGGTACAGATATCGCGATGATTCCTCAGGATCCGATGACCTCGTTGAACCCGGTCTTTCGGATAGGTCCACAGATTGCCGATGTTCTGCGGTTACATCTGGGCTTTAGAGCCAAGGAGGCCAATCAACGGGTGTTGGAACTCTTAGATGATGTTCACATCAACCAGCCAGAACGAGTGGTGAAGCTATATCCCCACGAGTTGTCCGGTGGTATGCGTCAGCGCGTTCTTATTGCCATTGCTTTTGCTTGTCGCCCGAGACTGATCATTGCTGATGAGCCGACTACGGCGCTGGATGTAACAGTGCAACGTCAGGTGTTGCGGCTAATTAAGGAATTACAAAGTGCTCTGGGTACAGCCATACTTTTTGTCACACACGATCTTGGGGTGGTGGCAAAAATCTGCAACCGTGTTGGCGTGATTCATGCAGGGCGAATTCTTGAACTCTCGAGCGCGCAAAATCTGTTCAAGGCCCCGGCACATCCCTATACCCAGGCGCTGATGGCCGCCACACCTCGTTATGATCGTCCGAATAACGCACTGCATCCGGTTCCCGAGGCTTTAGTAAAGCACTTGTGGGACGATGTGCGCAGATATGACCGTGGTGATTTTGCCAAGGACAAGAGTCATGCTTGAGGTCACAGGGCTAGAGCTTGCTTTACCTGACTTGAGCGCCAAGCGGGGATTTGCCAGGGCACCTTTAGTATCAATTCTAAGAAATCTTTCTTTTTGTGTGAACCAGGGTGAATCTGTCGGTGTGGTAGGCCAGTCCGGTTCAGGGAAAACCTCGTTGGGCCGAACTCTAATGCGGTTGAACGAACCGACCAGTGGACGGATCGTGTTCGATGGGGTGGATATCAGCCATCTACAGGAGGCAGAACTTCGACCTTTGCGGCGGCGTTTCCAGATGATCTTCCAGGATCCCCAGTCATCCCTCAATCCGCGTCGGAGGATTGGACAGAGTATCATCCAGCCGTTAATGGCTTACGGGATGCTCACGAACCCGCAACAAGGCTGGCAGCGATCTGAAGAATTGCTGGAGCGTGTTGGCCTGGAACCGATGCTTTCACGGCGCTATCCACACGAATTGTCTGGCGGACAGCGCCAGCGCGTTGGAATAGCGCGGGCGATCTCATTGGAACCAGAATTCGTTGTGGCCGATGAAATTGTCTCTGGCCTTGATGTTTCGAGCCAAGCGCAGATTCTGCGATTGTTGCGTCGCCTGCAATCGGAGCTTGGCCTAACGCTTGTCTTTATCAGCCACGATTTGTCCGTGGTCCGCGCCGTTTGCGATCGAGTCATTGTGATGAGTCACGGCGAGATCGTGGAAAGTGGATCATGTGCTGAAGTTTTTTCGCACGCAAACCATTGGTATACCCGAGAGTTGATCTCGGCCATCCCCTTGCCCGATGTCGACGAAAAGTGGCTCAACGATATAGACGCTCAAGATAATAAGGTGGGCTGAAAGAGCTCGAGTTGTGAAGCTCAAGGCCAGGCGAAAGATCCGTTTGAGTCAATGAGGGCCTCACCATGCCGCTGGAGTGAAGTAAGAATCTAGGATCCTGACGAAGCTAAAAATATTTCTATAAGTATCTGAATAATTGGGTTTAAATATACGGGAGCCAGATCGGCGTTTTGGCCAGGCGCCCTGCATCAGAGCCTAACCATCAAGCCAAAATAGGCAGGATCAGGCCTGGGTTCGATCTGGTGCGTAAAAACATTTGACAAAATAACGTTATTTAATTTAATGTATTAGCATACTGACTGGTCGGTATGGGAGAAAAATGACTATAGCGCACATGACACAAACGCCCGCTGCGGTGGAGCGGATCCTGGCCGTGGCCGAGCCGCTGTTTCTGGCCGCCAGCTACGCTGACGTGACGATGGACCAGATTGCCCGCAAGGCTGGATTGACGAAAGGTGGCCTGTACCACCATTTCGTCAGTAAGGAAGGTCTGTACCTGGAAATGATGCAGGCCGACCTTGCGGAGAAACAGGCATTGTTTACCGTGGCGGCCCGCCCCCCGGGTGATTGTCGGGCCCGGCTTCGCAAACTGACCCATGCGTACTTCGAAATGCCCGATCACAAGCGTCAATTGATCAGCCTGATCCGGCGCAACAGTAACGTCCTGGGCGAAGCTGCGCGCACGCGCTTGATCAGCGCCTACCAGCGAGCGCTTCCCAACCAGATCCTATCCATCATTAAAGATGGAATACGCGCAGGGGAGATTCAGACCGGCGACCCCCGTCTGCTGGCCTGGTCATTCGTCGCACTGGTGGAAACTGCGATCAGTGCGCATGGTGACCGGGTGTTAGAAGATCCTTCAGAAAAACTTGATTTTGTTCTGGACCTTTTTTTCCGAGGGGCTCAATTCCCAGCGGATAGTCAAGGTGGCACGGTGCTGAAGAACAGTGCCTTGACAGCATCGGGAAGGCCGCTGGCAGTAACCGCTCCGACCGGTTATTCCGGAAGCGACGTTTTTCCTGAGTGGCAGGGCCAGAATTTAGACGACATGCTGCTGGCTTGTCGTGATCTGGTCGAGGATGGCGACTTTCCGACGGTGCAACGTTGGCGGGATGGCGGTGGCCGGGTTCTGGGCCATTTTCAAGTGTATTTTCCTGAGGAAATCGCGCATGCCGCGGGGATGCTACCCTTCAAATTGCGCGGTGCTCCCGTTGAGCCCGATCATGCAGATTCTCGCTTTGGTTCGTACCTGTGTTCTATCCTAAAGACGTCGCTGGAGCTTGTGCTGAGTGACCGGGTAGAACTGGATATGTTTGTTACCCATCCGATCTGTGATGCGGCCCGAAATCTGGCCGCAGTTTGGGAACGTAACAGCGAACATCCCTGCCAGATCTTATACCTGCCGCAGAATGCAAACTCCGCTGATAGCGCGCGTTATTTGCGTAACGAGTACGCGCGGCTGATGGAAGTCGTCCAGCAGGTTTCCGGCACTACGATCACCGAAGATGACCTTCGAAACTCAATTGAGTTGTTCAATCGCAATCGAGCCTTGATCAGGGAGTTATACGACATTAAGCGTGAAACACCCTGGCTGTTAAGCGCCGAGGATGCCTATTGCCTGGTATCGGTAGGCGGGATGGTGCCACGCGAGGAGCACAATGCCTTGCTTGAGAAAGTGTTGCCGATGATCCGGGATCGGGCCGACTCTAACCAGGAGGACCGGGTCCGGGTGGTATTTGAGGGCGGCTTCTGCGAACAGCCACCGTTAGATTTGATTCGTATGGTCGGCCGCTCGTGTTACGTCGTGGATGACGACTTTTTAATTGGTCTGCGTTGGATTCTTGAAGACGTGCCGAACACGGGTGATCCATTGCACCAGTTGGCCGAAGCTTATCTGGAAAAATCATCTTACAGCCCAGTGCAGCACGACCTGCGCAAGCCCAAGGAGAAGATGCTCAAAGAACGAATCAGCAGTGCCAGAGCAGATGCCGCCATCATTACCGCGGCCAAGATGTGTGAGCCGGGGTTGGAGGAGCAGGTCTGCTATACCCGCTCTTTGGATGAGGACAATATCGGGTACTTCGTCAGTGAGTTCGAAGAAAACATGACGAGCTTTGACCATCTGGGTCTGCAGATCGAAACTTTTATGGAAAACCTGATGTACCAGTGAGCCTGGCAGATCGCCAGAGCGAGGAGAGATAGCGATGGGACAGGATAGTCAAAGTGGTATCGTGGGGCGGGGCGCCCGGGATGGAGCCGAACTTTTCAGGCAGTGGTTTTCTTCGCTGGGTGATACCGCCGAACAGGGAGCACAGAGCGCCTATGTGTTTGTGATGGGCAGCATGAATGAAATCCTGAAGTCTTTTGATCTGCCGGTGGTGTTTCCCGAGATCAACTCGCTCCAGACTGCAGTACGACGGGTGGCCCACGAGTATCTCAACGAAGCTGAGGATTACGGCTATTCGCCCGATATCTGCGGCTACGTCAAAGCTGACGTGGCAGTACAGTTGCGCAACGGCGAGCACCCGATGGGCAGGATTCCTAAGCCTTCCCTGGCTGTTTATACCAATGCCTGTAATACCTACATCAAGTGGGCGGAGATCTGGGAGCGCATGTACCAGATTCCGATTTTCACACTGGACGTTCCGGGCAGTCGCGAGGGTGGGGTGCACACCGGCCCAGGCGACCGGTCGTTCGAGAACGACCGCAGTTATGTCGAGGCCCAGGTCCGTGAATTGATTACCCTGTGCGAGGAAGTTACCGGGCGCAAGTTCGACATTGACAAGCTGCGCGAAGTATTGGGTTATGCCAACGACGTGGCCAGCAGTTGGCAGCGGGTGTTGGAGCTGAACGCCAGCCAGCCTTCGGTATTCAATGCCGTCACCGAGGGAACGGTATACCTGGGTGTTGCAAACGGCTTTCGTGGTACTGAAACCGGCAGTCGATACTTTAAGGAACTGGTCGAAGAGATGGAATACAAGTCGGCCAATGGTATCGGCACCCTGACGGAAGAGAAATACCGACTGATTTTTGTGGGTGTTCCCTGTTACCCGATTTTCCGGCGATTTAACGAAATGTTCTCTGACTGGGGCGGCACTTTCGTTAATTCAACCTACCTGTGGTTCGCCTCTGGCGGTACCAACAGGGGCTTCCAGTACGATCTTCAGCGCCCGGTGGAGAGCCTGGCTGAGGGTGTATTGCTCAGCGTTCGTGATGCCATGGATAGCATGTTCCATCAGAGTTACATGGTTGAGGACATGATTGACGATATGCATGTGGACGGCGTGGTTTATCACCCGATCAAGAGCTGTCGCACAGTTTCTACCGGACTGGCGGATAGTCGACGCTACCTGATGGAGAAGTGTGATGTGCCGTCGCTGTTTCTGGAATCGGACATGATGGATAAGCGGGTTGTTTCTGAGGCCCAGATGAAGAATCGGATAGATGCGTTCTTTGAGGGTCTTGCATCGCGTCGCAGCCAGCAGGCGGCGGCCTGAATCAGTCGAGGGATCAAGATATGGCGTATGCAGCAGGCGTAGATGTGGGGTCGACCCAGAGTAAGGCCGCGATTGTTGACGAGGAGGGTAACTTAGTGGCAACCGCTCTTGATGATACCGGGGCGAATGTCGTGCAGGCAGCCGAGAAGGTATACCAACAGGCTTTGCAGGCCGCTAAATTGCGTGAAGAAGAGGTCGACTATGTGATCGGGACGGGTTACGGGCGCTACAAAGTGACTTTTGGTAACGCCCAGGTTACCGAGATCAGTTGTCACGGACGAGGTGCGGTAAAGATGTTCCCCGAAACCCGCACGGTAATCGACATGGGTGGCCAGGATACCAAGGCGATCAGTGTCAGCCCAGCCGGGGAAATCAACGATTTCTGCATGAATGATAAGTGTGCCGCGGGAACTGGCCGTTTTCTGGGAGCTGCCGCGATGGCGCTGGATCTGTCTTTGGACGATCTGGGCCCCACGGCCTTAAAGTCAGACAAACCTGTACGGATCAGCACCACCTGTACGGTCTTCGCCGAGTCAGAGGTGCTGTCCTGGCTGGGCAAAGGAAAGAAACTGCCGGACATTCTCTGGGGGGTACACCAGTCGATCGCCACCCGGACCATCGGCTTGGTGCGCCGGGTGGGGCTGGAAGAGAAGATTACATTTACTGGCGGGGTGACCCGTAACGTGGCCATGGTTAAGGCGCTGGAAGATCGCCTGGGCATTCGCTTAAATGTGAATGAACAGGCTCACTACATGGGTGCGCTGGGCGCGGCACTTTTTGCTCTTGACCATATTCTAGATAGCCGCAAACCTGCGGCCAACTCAGAGGTGGCGTAATGGACTGTACAGTCGGTATAGACGTAGGCTCGACCTACACCAAATGTGTCATCCTTTCGGCTGACGGAAAGATCGTTAGCCGAAAGTTGGCACAGACTGGGTTTAAATTGGGAGAAGTCTCGGCGCGATTATTGAACGAGACTCTGGCGGAAAGCGGGCTGGAACGCAGCGACATTGGCTATGTGATCGCTACCGGCTTTGGTCGTCACCAAGTTGAAGACAAGGACGCGGCGGTGACTGATCTCACCGCTGCGGCTCGTGGCACGGCGTTCTTTTTTCCCGATACCCGCACCGTGCTCGATATCGGTGGCCAGACTATGAAGGCAAGCCGGATTGACGAGAACTGCAAAGTGGATTCGTTTCGTCTGAACGATAAGTGCGCAGCGGGGACCGGCGCGTTTTTAGAAAAGACGGCGCATTATATGGGCTTCAAAACAGAGGATGTCGGACCGTTATTGACGACCTCACGTGAGTCTGTCTCCATATCCGGGGTATGTGCTGTGTTTGCCGAGTCTGAAGTGATCAATCACCTGTCGCAAGGCACCGCACCGGCGGATATTATGCAAGGTGCGATCTCATCGTTGATTAAGCGATCAGTCCAGTTAATGAAACGGGTTCGTGCCGAACCCGGGTATACCCTGGTTGGCGGCCTGTTACGGTTTCGCACGATGGTCGATGAGGTGCAAGACAAACTGGGTCAAAAAGTCAATGTGCCCGAAGGGGATCTGGTTCAGTTCGCGGCCGCTATGGGCGCTGCCGTGCTGGGACACCGGCGGATGCAGCAGTTGGGTATGGGCACCGGCCTTACAGTGGGTTCGGGTGCTGCCTAAGCCGTCGGTATCAGGTGGCTGTCGCAGTTCAGCGAGGACTGGCGCTGATGACACGGCTGATTCCAGTGCGGTCTCAGCCGACCCCACTCTTACCGCAGACGGCTGGGTAAAGCGTTATCTGGCCGATCCCGCCCGATCTGATGAAGCACGGGAACTGTACGCTTCGATGGGTTATGACGTGTACGAGCAAAAACTCGATCCTGCTGATTTCCCATCCAGTTGTGGTGAGTGCCCCTCAGTGGTCTGCCAGGGTTATGTCATGATCTATACCCGTCGGCGTTGACCCCAACGGGAGACTGGGTAGATCAAAAATTTACTTGCTCCAGCAATAAAATCCTTGGCCGCTTTTCTTCCCCAGTAGGCCATTCTGGACCATATCCTCAAGCAGTTGAGGGGGTCGAAACTGGGGTTCACCCAAGGTCTGGTGCAGGTATCGCGTAATGGCCAGCCGTATATCGAGCCCAACCATGTCCGTGAGGCGTAGCGGGCCTACTGGATGACGGTAACCATGGACCATTGCGGCATCAATGTCAGCCGGGGAAGCTACGCCTTGCTCGACCATACGGATCGCTTCCATCCCCAGGGCAATGCCCAGGCGGCTGCTGGCAAAGCCCGGAGAATCATTGATGACAACGACCTCCCGGCCCATTTGCCTGCCAATCTGGCTTACCCGCCCAATAACTGCTTCTACACTGCAGTCACCGCGGATCACTTCGAGGAGTTTGACGATATGTGGGGGATTAAAAAAATGCATACCGACTACGCGCTCGGGATTTGGCACATCTGAGGCGATCTGAGAAATACTCAGTGAAGAGGTGTTACTGGCAAGGATGGTTTCTTGTGGCGTAACAGCGGCGATTCGGATAAAGAGATCTTTCTTGAGAGAAAGATCCTCCGGGATCGCCTCGATAACCAGGTCAGCATCGGTTACCGCCTGTTCTACGGTGGCAACACCTGTCAGATGTTCAAGAGTCTTAGCCTTTTCCGCATCACTTATCTTGCCCAGTTGGATTCCTTTTTCCAGAGTTTGCTCGATACCTGACAGGGCTTCCTTAAGAGTCGCGCGATCCGGGTCAAACAGGCGGGTATCGAATCCACTCAGCGCGCTGACATAGGCAATGCCCCGACCCATCTGTCCCGCACCTATCACGCCAATCTGAGCTGGGCGACTCATTGGGAGTGTGTCTGTCGTTTTCGTTTTTCAAGGAAGTCGGTCATACGTTGATATTTATCTGGGTGCTCAAACAATATAGCCTGACTCTGCGCTTCAAGTTCCATGGTGGCCTTTCGATCAAAAGACCGACCCTCGTTAATCAATTTTTTTGCATGTCGTACCGCAATCGCGCTGTTGCCCATGATTGTTGTCGCTAACCCCGTTGCGGTGGCAATAACCGCGGCATCTTCTACCAGCTGATTTGCCCAGCCAATACGCATTGCCTCGGCGGCATCCAGAATCATGCCTGTATAGATCATTTCCCGCGCCTTTCCGATGCCTACCAGTTCAGGCAGTCGAAAACAGCCCCCGGCACCGGGAATAATGCCCAGGCTTACCTCGGGTTGGCCTATGCGGGCAGATTTACCGAGCACACGAAGATCGCAGGCCATTGCAAGTTCACACCCCCCTCCCAATGCCCAACCCTGTATTGCCGCAATGGTGGGTGATGGGAAGGTTTCAATTTCATAAAAGAGTCCAGCGTTAATTTTCTCCAAGGCATCCGCTTTACGGCGCTGGCGAAGTTCAAAGATGTCAGCGCCACTGACAAAGCTTTTATCATTGCCGGCAAAAATGATCGTTGGGGCTGGGTCCTGCGAGGCGAGTGTCTCAAGGAGTGCGCGAATCTCGTTGGTCATGGTTCGATTAAGCGCATTGCGTTTTTCTGGTCGGTTAATCCGACACAACACCGGACCTTCGGGCAGGGTTTCAACCAGTAAGGTAGCGTACTCAATCATGTCGGAAGTATATCTGAGGTCTATTTTGGTCAGACCCGTTGGGTTGACGACGAAATAGAATACCGCCGGATAGCCTGACAGATAGCTGAGACGCTATAAAGTGCCGCGGCAGCGGTCGCGCCCGGCCCGGGAAAGCACTGCCTCGTGGCTGGCAGTAGTGGTAACTTTGCCTACCAGAGTGGGATTCCCCTGACCCGTCAGAGGTCGTGTCTATCAGAACAATAGAAGGCTGTGTGATAACATCGCCCAGGCAGAAAGAATGGGGTTAGCGTGTTATTTCTTTAATTTAAACTAGTAAAGGATGCGTACTGGTGAACGAGGTTATTGATCTTCCCCGAGTCCGACTGTCATGTCGGGACTGCACTTTGGCAGAACTTTGTTTGCCGCGGGGATTGGATGCTCAGGATATGGAGCGCTTTGAGGCCGTTGTAGGTCAGCGAGCGCCTCTTAAGCGCGGTGAGAGCGCCTATCGGGCGGGTGATCAGTTTAATGCCCTCTTTGCCGTTAAGTCAGGATCGCTCAAGATCGTGATGTCGCCGCCTGACGGCGAGGAGCAGATCATCGGGTTCTCGATGCCGGGTGAACTGTTCGGTTTTGATGGGATTCAGGAGGGGCACACCTGCACCGCCGTGGCCCTGGAACGGACCAGCCTCTGTGAATTGCCGCTTGATGGTATCAGCGAAGTAGCCAGTCAAATTCCCAGCTTAAATCGAGAACTCTATAAGGTCATGGCCAACGAGATCAGTATTGATCAGTCAATGTTGCTTTTGCTGGCCAGACGCAGCGCCGAAGATCGTCTCGCCGCATTCTTGCTGAGTCTGTCGCGACGGTTTGCGAGTCGGGGTTTCTCCGAAACCGATTTCACCTTGTCGATGTCGCGACACGACATTGCCAATTACCTAGGGCTCGCTGCAGAAACCGTCAGCCGTCTGTTCAGTCGACTGGATGACGCGGGTCTGCTGACGGTTAATGGCCGGAAAATCCAGATTCACGATATCCCAGACCTGCGCCAGCGGGTTGGGGATTGCGCAAAAGCCGAATCAACTGCCGTTAACTGAGCCCATTTTTTCGAAATGAAGTAGGGCGGACAACACGCCCCGATCCGGCACGAGCCTTCGCATTAGATGACCCGCGAGTGCCGAGAGACCTCTGTGTGTGACTCTAAGTAGTGATCGAAAATCATACAGATGTTGCGTAGCAGGTAGCGCCCGGCCGGACTGACTCGAATAAGCCCCCGGCCTGACACCGTGACGAGCTTATCCTGGGCGAGAGGCTCAAGACGCCTGAGTTCCGCCTGAAAATAGTCCGCGTAGGCAATATGGTGGCGCGCCAGCGCGTCAGGCAGGTTTACTTCGCCCTGGCACATCAGTTTTTCGATTACATCCCGACGTACTTCGTCGTCACGGCTTAATTCTACGCCACGAGTGATCGGCAGTTGGTTATCCTCGATCATTTCCTGGTAACTAAAGAGGTCTTTGCTGTTCTGGCTATAGCTTTTCCCGATCTGACTGATGGCGCTCACTCCCACGCCAATCAGCTCACAGCGGGCATGGGTCGAATACCCTTGAAAATTGCGGTGTAATGATCCTTCCTGAGCGGCCGTTACCATGGGATCGTCTGGTCTGGCGAAATGATCCATGCCAATATGTATGTAGCCTGCCTTGGTTAGTTGCTCAATGCAGGCTCCCAGTATCTGCAGTTTCTCCTCACTGTCGGGTAGGTCAGCCTCTTGGATTCGTTGTTGCGGTGCAAACCGGTGGGGCAGGTGGGCGTAGTTGAATATGCTGAGCCGGTCGGGCATGACCTCCAGCAGTTGATCCAGGGTTCGACTGAAGCTTGTGACACTTTGAAAGGGGAGTCCGTAAATGAGATCAACGTTGGTTGAGCGAAAACCCTGGGACCGCGTGTAGCGTAGCAGGTCCAGGGTTTCTTTAGGCGACTGAATCCGGTGTACTGCAGCCTGCACTTTGGAGTCGAAGTCTTGTATGCCCATGCTGACCCGGTTGAACCCGATTTGCTGCAGCCGGTCGAGAGTCTGATGCGACACGGTTCGTGGATCAATCTCGATGGAATAATCCCGTTGGATGTCGTCAGTGAGCCTGAAATAGGAACCGATATGTGTAATCAGGTTCTCAAGCTGATCGGGTTGCAAAAACGTGGGGGTGCCTCCACCGAGGTGCAGTTGTACAACCCGCCGGTCATCGTCGAATAGCCTACCGTACATTGCCACTTCACGGTAGAGGTAGTCCAGATAAGTGACTGCCTTTTGGGTATTTCGGGTAACGATCTTGTTGCAGGCGCAGTAAAAACACAAAGTCGCGCAGAAGGGTATGTGTATATATAGCGATAGCGGTCGGGGCACCGGCTCCTCATTACTGTGGTGGGCGAGTTGGCGTACTTGGTGTGCTGTGAGCGTGGAGCTGAACTGCACCGCGGTGGGATAAGAGGTATAGCGGGGCCCTGCCCGGTCGTATCGCCGGATCAGGTCCGGATTAAATTCAGGTCTGGGTTGCAGGGTATCGTCGGTGAGGGGTACAGAATGGCGCAATTCAGATTCATCATGTGGTGAATACCTTAAGAATGTATCCTCCAAATCGGCATCAGATGCTGATTTGTGTCACAGGTGGTGCCGACATCGCCCTCGACCAGGTCGCTACCTTATAATTATGGGTTAACCTCGATTTTCTCGCGGTCGGGTAATGGTCAGGCCGCTAGCGGTGCCTGTCGCCTGGGGTATGCGCCAGTGTCAGTTGGCCAGTCACTGGAACCTCAGGCGGGATTCCAATGGCAGCCCTGCGATTTTGTTGAGCCTTGATCGACCGCAAGCGGGCTCAAGGGCTATTAGAGGAGTCCCTGGTAATGAAAAAGTCTGTTCTCCTGTCGTTGGCGTTATTGCTGGTCGTTGCAGCCTGGATTGGTTCCGGCTTGTTGCGAAGTGGAGAGTCTGTGCCAACGGCTTCCGATGCTTCACCTGCTACCACCATTATTGATGCTTTGCCCGCTCAGCCACCGGCTGTTCAGGTGCGTACCTTGGCGGCATCGTCGGTTCCGCAAATGCTCGATCTGATGGGCGTGACCGCACCTAAGCGCGCCGTGCAGGTACCGGCACAGACGGCCGGTGCTGTTATCAGCTTAGATGCGGCTAAAGGGGAGATTGCGCGCGCGGGAGCTCTGCTGGCTCGCATTGACGGAGCCGATCGTAACGCCCGCCTGCGCCAGGCCCGGGCAGTGCTGAAGCAACGCCAGGCTGAGTATCAGGCCGCCTCAAAACTTTCGAAGAAGAATTTGCAGTCGCAAACTGCGTTGACCGAAGTCCAGGCGCTGCTCGATGCTGCCCGAGCTTCTTTGAAAGCCATTGAGCTTGACATAAGTCATACCCGCGTCGTGGCACCTTTTGCCGGGGTTGTCGAGCAGCGTTTCGTGGAGATGGGTGATTATGTTGAGGTTGGCCAGCGTGTCGCCTATCTTTTGGACCTTTCCGAGGTGAAGATCCGAGGCCAGGTGTCTGAGCGGGATATTGGACGGGTCCGTGTCGGCATGCCAGCAGACCTTTCTTTCGTCGACGGCCAACGCCTTTCTGGCAAAGTAACCTTTGTCGCACGCTCAAGTGATAGCACAACCCGCACGTTCCAGATCGAGGTCACAGCGCTCAACCCAAAGTTCTCCATTGCCAGTGGAATGACGGCAAGGATCAGCCTGAACCTGGGGGATAGACAGGCCCATCGTCTCAGTCCGGCGGTACTCACTCTGGATGATGAAGGTCGCGTCGGTGTCAAGATTATTGATGACAGTAGCCAAGTGCGCTTCCTGCCGGTCGAACTGATCTCTGATACCCCTGAAGGTATGTGGCTCGGTGGGTTACCCGAGCGTATTGAACTGATTACGGTTGGCCACGAGTTTGTTTCGACGGGTCAGTTGGTCACAGTCAGTCGAAGCGTGCAATAGGGTAGGGCACCGATTATGTCCCTGATCGGTATTGCGTTCGGTTATTCACGCACGGTGCTTTCTGTGTTGCTGTTTGTTCTGGTCGCGGGTTCCCTTGCTTATCGGGATATCCCCAAAGAATCCGAGCCCGATATCGATATCCCGATCATCTACGTAACCATCAGTCATGATGGGATTTCTCCTGAAGATGCGGAGCGCCTGCTGATTCGACCGATAGAGCAGGAACTTAAGACTATTGAAGGGATAAAGGAGATGCGTTCGACTGGTTACGAAGGGGGCGCTAATGTCTTGTTGGAGTTTGAGGCAGGCTTTGATGCTGATGCCGCGCTTCGGGATGTCAGAGAAGGGGTTGATCTGGCAAAAACCAATTTACCCGGAGCAACAGATGATCCTGAAGTGCACGAAGTGAACTTCAGTTTGTTCCCGGTTCTGGTCGTAATTCTCTCCGGTGACGCTCCCGATCGTGCCCTCTATCGTCTGGCTCGTGATCTCAAAGACGCCATCGAGGGTGTAGGCGAGGTGCTTGAAGTCAACCTTGCGGGTAACCGTGATGAAGTCGTGGAGGTCATTGTTGATCCCTTGCAATTGGAGAGCTATGGGCTGGATCCGGCTCTCGCTGCTGCAACGGTCAGTGGTTCCAATATGCTGGTGGCTGCAGGTGTACAGGATACCGGCCAGGGTCGTTTCTCTATCAAGGTGCCCGGGCTGTTTGAAAGTGTTCGGGATATTGTCGGTTTACCGGTTCTTGTGGACGGCGATTCGGTCGTGAGTGTCGGTGATATTGCGCAGGTGCGCCGCACTTTTCGTGACCCCGCCACTTATGCCCGGGTCAACGGGAAAACAGCGGTAGCACTGGAGGTCTCAAAACGCTCGGGTGAGAATGTCATAGCGACGATCGAAAAGGTCCGAACCATAGTCGAAGACCAGCAGTCGAAGTGGCCGGAAACCTTACGCGATTCGGTTAAGGTCAGTTACTCACAAGACAGGTCTGATCAAATTCGCACTATGTTGAGCGATCTTCAGAACAGCGTAATCAGTGCTGTTATCCTGGTGATGGTTGTGGTGATTGCTGCACTGGGGTCGCGCAGCGGGGCATTGGTGGGCATTGCCATTCCCGGCTCTTTTCTTACAGCACTGCTGGTGCTCTACCTGCTCGAGGTCTCTCTCAATATCGTCGTGTTATTCAGTCTGATTCTGGCTGTAGGGATGCTGGTCGATGGTGCGATCGTAGTGACTGAGTTTGCTGATCGCAAACTGAGTGAAGGGGTTCCTCGTCGCCAGGCCTATCTTCAAGCATCGCAACGCATGGCCTCCCCGATCATTGCCTCGACGGCGACCACATTGGCCGCTTTTCTGCCCCTCGTTTTTTGGCCCGGGGTGGTGGGTGAGTTCATGAAATACTTGCCCATGACGGTTTTAATCACACTGATGGCATCCTTGCTGATGGCGCTAATTTTTGTACCCACCGTGGGTGCGTTAATTGGGAAACCTGCAGAACTTAGTCAGCAGGCATTGCGCGCCATCAATGCCGGTGAAAGCGGGGAACTCTCGAGTATCGGCGGATTTACCGGTTGGTACCTGTCTTTACTGAGTCGGGCAGTAAAGCGTCCCATTCAGGTGATGATGTCAGCTATTGCGCTGCTTATCGGCGTGTTGTTTCTCTATGGCTGGATCGGTCTTGGGGTTGAGTTTTTCCCGGAGGTCGAGCCGGAAAACGCCCAAATTCAAGTGCGCGCTCGCGGTAACCTTGCAGTGCAGGAGCAGGATCAGTTCATGCGAGATGTGGAACAGCGCGTCCTGGATGTGGGTGGAATTCGGACTTTTTATACACGGGTAGGAGCCGATGCGAATAGTGAGGAGGCAGAGGATATCGTAGGTTCGATCTCTCTAGAATTTGCTGATTGGCGACAGCGCCCAAAAGTCAGTCAGATCTTTGAGACCCTGCGCGAACGCCTCGCTGGTATCTCGGGCGTGATCATTGATCTGCGCAAAGAAGAAGGAGGTCCACCCGTGGGGAAGCCGTTGCAACTGCAGCTTTCCTCCTACTATCCGGAGTTGCTGGCGCCTGCTGCCGCCCAGGTTCGAGCCGAGTTTGACCGCATGAAGGGGCTCAATAGTATCGAAGACTCGCGTCCGCTACCCGGGATTGACTGGGCCCTGCAGGTTGACCGTGTGCAGGCCGCCAAATATGGCGTCGATATCGGGAAAATTGGCAACATGATACAGATGACCACCGGCGGTTATCAGATTGGAGAGTATCGCCCGGATGACAGTGAGGAGGAGATCGAAATCCGGGTACGTTTCCCAAAAGTAGACCGGACTGTGACTGGCCTCAGCCAGGTGCGGGTCAACACTGAGTCGGGCGCGGTGCCTGTTTCCAATTTCGTCCTGCGCCAGGCCCGGCAGAAGACCGGTATGCTTAAGCGGGTCGATGGGCTGCGCGTGATCACGGTCAAGGCGGATGTGAACGAGGGTATTTTGGCCGATGCCAAAATGCGTGAACTCGAAGACTGGCTGACCCGTGCTCCACTCGACCCGAGAGTCCAGGTGAGTTTCAAAGGCGAAGACGAAGAACAGGCCAAGGCCCAGGCATTCCTCAGCAAGGCTTTTATGGTAGCGCTTTTTGTCATGGCGTTGATATTGGTGACCCAATTCAACAGTTTTTACCAGGCTGCACTGATACTTTTTGCGGTGGTTATGTCCACAGTAGGCGTCTTGATCGGTCTGATTGCGACGGCATCACCTTTTGGCATCGTAATGAACGGTATTGGCGTGATTGCCTTGGCGGGGATTGTGGTTAATAACAACATCGTTCTGATCGATACCTACGCCCGGTTGCGTCAGACCATTTCCGATCCGGTAGAAGCAGTATTGCGGACTGGGGTTCAACGATTGCGTCCTGTGATGTTGACCACGATGACCACGATGCTGGGATTGGCCCCGATGATGCTGGGCATCAATATTGATTTCCTGTCTCGGGAGGTAACCCAGGGCGCGCCATCGACCCAGTGGTGGACCCAGTTATCCACCTCGATCGTGTTCGGGTTGGGTTTTGCTACTGTGCTGACACTAGTGGTCACACCCAGTGCTTTGGTTTTGCAAGCCCGATGCGCATCCTGGTGGGCCGCCCGTCGAGCCAGACCGATGTCAGCAGCCTGAGCCGATTAAACAGATCTACCCGTCAGCGGGTTTTAACTCGTGCCCAGGTATCCCGTAAGGCAACGGTTCGGTTGAAAACCAGTTGTCCGGGCTTACTGTCTCGATCGACACAGAAATACCCCAGTCGCTCGAACTGGAAACTGTCACCCGGTGTGGCGCGAGTCAAACTCGGTTCGATCTGGGCATCACTTATCTGGGTTATGGAGTCCTTATTCAAGCTGTTGTGAAGATCTACTTCAGAAGTAAAGTGGGGCTCGGAATCTTTGAATAATGGTTGATACAGCCGCACCTGGGCTTTTTCGCTGTGACGGGACGAGACCCAATGGATAGTGCCTTTGACCTTTCTTCCATCAGGCGCATTTCCTCCACGGGTTTGCGGATCATAGGTGCAACGCACTTCAGCGATGTTGCCCTGGGCATCATGCGTAACCCCGGTACAGGTCACCAGATAGGCGTATCGCAGCCGTACTTCACGCCCCGGTGCCAGGCGGAAAAACTTACCTGGCGGATCCTCCATGAAGTCGTCATGCTCGATATATAGTTCGCGGCAAAAGCGCAACGGTCGTGTTCCTTGCGCCGGATCAGCAGGATGGTTAGCGGCATCAAAGTCTTCTTCCTGATCATCGGGATAATTCTCGATGATCAGTTTCAGTGGGCGAATCACGGCAAACGCCCGGGTGGCGTTTTGATCCAGATCCTCGCGGATACAGTTTTCCAGCACGCTGAGTTCGACGTTCTGTTGATTGCGGGTGACGCCAATGCGTTGGCAAAAATCCACCAATGCGGCGGGTGAATAACCCCGCCGACGCATCCCCGAGAGAGTGGGCATTCGAGCGTCATCCCATCCATCAACCACATGCTCTTTGACCAGAATCGTTAACAATCGCTTGCTGACTACCGTGTATTCCAGCGACAAGCGAGAGAACTCGGTCTGATAGGGGCGAGTGGGCACTGAGACATGCTCCAGGACCCAGTCATACAATGCCCGGTTATCTTCGAACTCAAGCGTACACAGCGAGTGTGTCACACCTTCGATAGCATCCGATAGCGGATGTGTGAAGTCGTACATCGGGTAGAGGCACCAATCATCACCCGTGTTATGGTGCGACTGATATCGGATTCGGTACAGGGTGGGGTCGCGCAGGTGCAGGTTGGGTGAGGCCATGTCTATTCGCGCTCGCAACACGCGGGCACCTTCTGGAAACGCCCCGTCGCGCATTTGTGTCAGAAGCGTGAGATTCTCTGCGATACTGCGTTCACGATAGGGGCTGTTGGTTCCCGGCGATGTCAGTGTGCCGCGGGTCGCTCGAATCTCTTCGGCGTTGAGGTCACAGACATAGGCATGGCCGGTTTCAACCAGTTCTACTGCCCATTGGTATAACTGTTCAAAGTAGTCAGAGGCATGCCGTAGTCGATCACCCCAGTTGAAGCCCAGCCAGCGGACATCCTGCTTGATGGCTTCGACGAATTCGGGGCTTTCCCGGTCAGGATTGGTNTCATCAAAGCGCAGGTAACAGTGTCCGCCNANATCTTCAGCCAGTCCGAAATTCAGGCATATGGACTTAGCGTGCCCAATATGTAGGTAGCCATTAGGCTCAGGAGGAAATCGGGTGGTGATGCCCTGCGGGTACTGTCCAGCCGCCAGGTCCGCCGCAATTTTCTGGCGAATAAAATGGGCAGGCGGATTGTTATTGCTCTCTTCAGGCATCAGTCTGGTGGGGCATCTTACTGGAGCGGTGCGGGCGCATTTGACCCTGGCTGGGGTCTAAGTGCTGGGCCGACCAGTTGCATGGGCGTTGTGGCCGGGCCAGTGCGGGGAGCGTCTGTTAAAACGGTCCCGCATCAGCCCGGTCGGTTTATTACCAGTTGGTCGGTGTCGACAGTTCCGAAGGCTGGCTGCCGAAATAGGCAGCAAGGTTCAGGATGTCTTCATCACTTAAGGCTGCGGTAAAGCCCTTCATGATGGCGTTGTTACGGGCACCTGATTTGTAACTACGCAAAGCATGGGCAAGGAAATCCGGGTATTGGCCCGCCAGTATCGGATACTGCGGAGTGAGGGGCTTGCCACCACCGGGTCCGTGACAGGCGGTACAGGCTTGCGCCTTGGCCTGTCCCGCTGCCGCGTCACCATCACCGAACTCGCCTGCGCCGTCGGCTTTAAGGCCACTGAGATAGGCAGCAATATTGCTGATGGTTGCATCATCCAGTGTGCGGGCTTGGGCCTGCATAGTGGGATGATCTCGTTCGCCAGATTGGTAGGTCTTCAATGCGGCGGCTAGATATTGTGCCTGTTGTCCACCCAACTTAGGGACATTAAAAGTCGGGTAGGCATTGCGTAAGCCGGGAGCACCATGGCAGCCCATGCAGGTGGCGCTGGCATCGCGGCCAGCCTCGGGATCGCCTGCGGCCTGCAGGGGCGACGTAGCCAGTACCATAATCAGGCCGGCCGTGATCGATGACAATATTCTCATCAGGATGCGTCTCATGAATTGTGGAGGCGCAACTTTAGGCAACCACTTCAAAGGTTGCAACAATTTGGGCGCAGAAACTCGACTGAGAGGCCTAATCTCGGCGTTTTAGCACCAGTGCCAGCTCCTTGAGCCCGCTGGGATGCCCAATAGTCTGATCTTTTTGTTCCGGCCAAACCCATTTGTCGCTCCCAAAGAGCGTCTCAAGTGAATCCAGGGCGCAGTGCCAAGGTGGGCCGCCGGCACGATTCGTCTGTATAAAGAGCCCCAGTAGCATTCCGCCGGGAACCAGCCAATTGCACAGTCGGTCTGCATATTCTGGCCATAGCGTGGGTTCCAGGGCGCATAGTGCAGTCTGCTCGTAAATGACGTCAAAAGGCTGCGGGGGTTCCCAGGCCAGTAGATCAGATTGGACTACAGTGGCCTGCGCCTGGCGCTTTTTAAGTTCAAGGTTGAGTGCCGCAATGGCACTGGGAGCGAAATCGACTGCAGTGACCGTGAAGCCCTGCTGGCATAGCGTGATTACCTCATAACCCCGCCCGCACGCTGGAATCAGCACCCTGGCCGGGGGTACGGGCATCTGGGGAAGCCAGCGATCCAGCGCAGGACTGGATTCACCCCGATCCCAGCCGGTCGCCCCTTTCGCGTAGCGGTTTTCCCAACGGTCTTGTTGATTTGGCTCAGTGAACGTGATAGTCATGATTCTGTCTTGCAGAGGAAAACAGCATACTAGAGGTGGAATCTTTGAAAGAGACGGGATCAGGCCGTTAAATATAAGACTTAAGGATAACTGAGGAGGATAGTGACTATGGATTACGAGACACCCGACATCCGCAATGTGGCGTTTGCAGGCCATGCCGGAGCCGGTAAAACCACATTGGTGGAAAAAATTCTGGCCCATGCCGGCGCCATCCAGTCTGCGGGCCTGGTCGAGAAGGGAAGCACCGTCAGCGACTGGGATGAGCTCGAGAAGAAGCACGGTCACTCACTCTCCGCTTCGCTTGCTGGGTTCGACTACCACGATACCCATATCAACCTGCTCGACACCCCCGGATATCCGGATTTCATCGGTGCGGCACTCAGTGTGTTGCCAGCGGTTGAAACGGTAGGCGTGGTGATTAACGCCCAGCGGGGTATCGAGGGTGCCAGTCGTCGGATGATGAACTGGGCGCAGGGCCAGGATCAGTGCCGCATGGTTGTGATTAACCAAATCGACAGCGAGCAGGCTGATGTTCAGGCGATCTATGAGGAGGTGCGCGACGCGTTCGGTGCCGAGTGTCTTGCGGTCAACCTGCCCACCGGCGACGGAACGGGAGTGATTGACTGTTTCTTTAAGGCTGAGGGCGAGCCTGCATTTTCCTCGGCTGAGGCTGCCCACACTGCGATCGTCGATCAGACCGTTGAGGTTGATGAGGAACTGATGGCCGTGTATCTCGAGCAGGGCGAAGTCTCAGCAGCACAGTTGCACGATGCGTTCGAACAGGCAATGCGTGAAGGCCACCTTATCCCCGTCTGCTTTGTGTCTGCCCACACGGGTGTCGGCGTCCCGGAATTGCTTGATTTTATTGTCCGTCTGTTACCAAACCCGGGCGAGGGTAATCCGCCCCACTTCCTCAATGGCTTTGGTGAAGATGCGCAGCAGGTCGAGGTCAGCCCTGATCCTAATCAGCATGTCCTGGCCCACGTCTTTAAAGTGTCATTCGATCCTTTCGTTGGGCGACAAGCCCTGTTCCGTGTCCACCAGGGCACCGTTCGCAAAGACATGCAATTGTTCGTGGGCGATGCCCGCAAGCCGATCAAGATCAGCAATCTGGCGGTGCCGCTGGGTAAGGAAAGCAGTGAGCGCAGCACGGCGGTGCCGGGGGATATCATGCTCGTATCAAAAGTCGACGGTCTGGCTTACGATAATGTCCTGCATGATTCACATGATGAGGACCTTATTCACCTGGAACCTTTGCATCTTCCTGCGCCGATGGCGGGTGTATCGATTGCCCCCAGCAGTCGCGGTGATGAGCAGAAGATTGCCGATGTCTTGTCACGACTCACAGCGGCCGACCCGTGTTTGCGGGTCGAGCGAGACCCGGTAGCCAATGAGACTGTTCTGCGTGGAACAGGCGAGTTGCATTTGCGGACTGCCATTGAGCGGATGTCAGATCAGTATGACCTCAAGGTGACGACAGGCGTGCCCTCGATACCCTACCGAGAGACTATCGGCAAGACAGCTAAAGGACACTGTCGACACAAGAAACAGACTGGAGGGGCGGGCCAGTTCGGTGAGGTATTTCTTGAGATCGAGCCACTGCCACGTGGGTCGGGTTTTGAGTTTGTGAATAAGGTCGTCGGTGGTGTTATCCCGTCTCAGTTCATTCCGGCAGTTGAAAAAGGGGTACACAGTGTCCTGGAGGGTGGCGCGATCGCGGGGTTTCCGCTGCAGGATGTACGTGTCAAAGTTTATGACGGCAAGCATCACCCCGTCGATTCCAAGGAGGTGGCATTTGTCAATGCCGGGCGAAAAGCATTTCTGGATGCGATTGCAAACGCGAAACCCTTGATTCTGGAGCCGGTGGTAAATATTGAAGCGGTGGTCCCCTCTGGCAATATGGGAGACATTACCGGTGATCTGGCATCCCGGCGGGGCCGGGTCGCCAGCACTGATGTTGTCAGCGCGGACCAGATGATGGTTAGCGGCCAAGTGCCTCTGGCCGAGATGGACGATTACCAGTCCCGGCTCAAATCGGTGACCGGGGGGGAGGGTAGTTTCAGCATGGAGTTTGCCAGTTATGAACCTGCGCCGACGGCGGTGCAGAAACGGCTGATGTCATCCTTTGAGCATCCCGAGGAGGAGTGACGATCTGCGATCTAGGGTAACGCGGTGATATACTGATAGGCACTTTGCGGCACGGGGGGTGGCGCAAAGAACTCCTTAGGTTATCACTGTGCAGACGAAGAGAACCGATGATCTTCGTATCGTCGATATACAGGATGTTGCCAACCCGGACACGATTGTTGCCGAGGTGCCACTGAGCGAGCGCGCAGCCGAAGTAGTCTCTGCCGCTCGTCGCGATATCCACCAGGTACTTCAGGGCCATGACGATCGGCTGATTGTTGTTGTCGGTCCATGCTCTATTCATGATCCCAACGCGGCGCGGGAGTATGCGGAACGGTTGTCACCGCTTGTAACGCAGTATGCCGATAACCTGGTCTTGATGATGCGCGTCTATTTCGAGAAACCGCGCACGACGGTTGGGTGGAAAGGGTTGATCAATGATCCAGGCCTGGATGACTCATTCGATATCAACCGGGGGCTGCGTACCGCGCGCCAACTTCTCGCGGATATCAATGAGATGGGTGTAGCGGCCGGAACAGAATATCTCGATCTGCTGACCCCGCAGTACCTTGCTGACCTGGTAGGCTGGGGGGCTATTGGAGCCCGCACGACCGAGAGCCAGTTGCATCGTGAAATGGCGTCAGGTTTGTCCTGTCCGGTAGGGTTCAAGAACGGTACAGACGGCAATCTAAAAATTGCAATCGACGCCGTTGGCGCAGCCCGGCATTCCCATCATTTCCTCACTCTGACAAAACACGGACACTCGGCTATCTTTACCACCTCGGGCAACGAGGATGGCCATGTTATTCTGCGTGGGGGTATTGAACCCAACTACGACCCGCAGAGCCTGGATCGTGCTGAAGCACTGATGGTTAAGGCCGGGATTCCAGCCCGACTTATGGTGGATTGCAGTCATGCCAACAGTGGCAAGGATCCACAGCGACAACCTCTGGTGATCGACGCCCTTTGCGATCAGTTGGCAGGTGGTGAGCACCGCCTGATCGGTGTCATGATAGAAAGCCATCTGCAGTCGGGGCGCCAGGATATTGTTTCGGGCCAGCCGCTCACCTATGGCCAAAGTATTACCGATGCGTGTATTGGCTGGGAGCAAACTAAGCCCTTGTTTGCGCAGTTGGCCGGCGCAGTACGGCAGCGCCGTCAGAGGGTGCCAGCACCGGTTTAACCTCCTGAATCGTGCAACTTTGGCAGGGATGCCCGATTCTTTCTTATGCTGTAATCAAAAGAATTTGCTCAGCAGATCGGGACGAAGGTGCTAATGTGTGCGTTGTTCATGAACAGCCAGGCTCACATGGGTGACCCAAAACCCAGAGCGTGAGCAACGATCGGTGTAGTGACCCTATTCCTGGAGACTCAAAAGATGATCAGACCCCATGGTTCCGATTTTTTGATTCCGCTGATGGTAGAGAACCCTCAGCACCATGCGGCATTACAGGCTGAGGCCCTTGACCTGACACGCCTCATTATCAACTCTGCTGCCGCAGCAAATACCGTCATGTTGGGTGCCGGGTACTTCACGCCGCTAAAAGGCTTTATGAATAAAGCCGACGCCCTGAGTGTCGCGACTGACATGCACACGGCCGACGGACTGTTCTGGCCAGTGCCGGTGATGAATCTGACAGAAAATGGCGACAGGATCACAGCGGGGTCAAGAATTGCGTTGTGTGATCCTAATGTGCCCGGTAACCCGGTTATCGCAATTCAAGAGGTGGCAGCCGTAGAGAAGCTGAGCACGGAAGAGGTCAATCTCATTGTGCAGCAGGTGTACGGGACGACCGATCAGACCCATCCTGGTGTGGCAACTTTTGGTTCTTTGGGAAAATTTGTGGTCTCAGGACCGGTCGAAGTTCTCAATTTCAGCTATTTCGAAACCGAGTTCCCTGAGACTTTCCGCACGGCCGAGCAAATCCGCACGCAGATTCAAGCATGCGGCTGGAAAACCGTGGTTGCATTTCAGACCCGTAATCCAATGCATCGAGCGCACGAGGAATTGTGCAAGATGGCGAGCGAGGCCGTAAATGCAGATGGCGTGTTGATTCATATGCTGCTGGGCCAACTTAAGCCCGGTGATATCCCCGCTGAGGTGCGCGATGCGGCCATCCGGAAAATGGTCGAACTGTATTTTCCGTCCAACTCAGTGATGATCGCAGGCTATGGGTTTGACATGCTCTATGCTGGGCCGCGCGAGGCGGTGCTGCACGCGTTATTCCGCCAGAACGCGGGTTGTACCCATTTGATCGTGGGGCGTGATCATGCCGGAGTCGGTGATTTTTATGGCGCCTTTGATGCCCAGACCATTTTCGATGAAGCCGTGCCAGCGGGCGCATTGGAAATCGAGATTTTCCGCGCCGATCACACGGCCTATTCAAAGAAACTGAACAGAGTAGTCATGATGCGGGATGCACCGGATCATCAAAAGGACGACTTCGTCCTGTTGTCCGGCACCCGGGTACGGGAGATGCTGGCGGCGGGAGAGGATCTGCCGCTAGAGTTTGCACGCCCGGAAGTGGCCGGCATCCTGATGGATCACTACGCTCGGGAAACCGCTGAAGTCGCTTAAACCCCGGGATATCCTGGATTCGCTTTGTGTGCCGGTCTGGCTGGATTCTATAAGCCGTCGATCTGGTCGGCCGGAATGCTTTCTTTCTCCAGCATGATCGGAATATTGTCGTCGACCCGGTAGATTCTCTGGTGATTATCGGTGATCAGCCCTTCGGTCAGAGGAGTGGTCACTACTTGCTCATCGGTGTTGGTGAGTTCCCCAACCTCGATTTGCTTATTGATCAGGGCCAGTTGATCAGCGTTCAGCGCAGTCAGTCCCTGCTTGCTGACGGGACAGCAGAGGATTTCCAGTAGTTTGCGGTCTAATGTCATCAGGCTGTTGGGACGGTTGCGGTCGGGTTACGGCCAATAGTGGCCTCTAAGTATACTTCGGACCTGAGTTCCGGGCGTGCACCGCCCCATCATAATTTACAACCAGGATTCTTCTCGCCATGGCCTCGGGTTCCCGCCGCGCTGTTTTGAGCGCTATAACCGGTAATGCGTTTCTCACCGTGCTCAAGTTCGCGGTGGCTCTGCCTACCCAATCTGCCGCCATGATGAATGAGGCGGTGCACAGCCTGATGGATACCCTGAACCAGGTTTTTCTGCTGATTGGTCTGGCTCAGGGCGAGCGGCGTGCGGACGCCCGCTATGCTTTTGGCCATGGGCAGAAGAAGTACCTCTGGAATCTGTGGAGTGCTATCGGCCTCTTCTCCATCGGCTGTGGGTTGGGGTTGGCGCATGCCTGGCATGCCTGGCATCAGTTGGAAAAAGGTGCGCCAGTTACTGACATGATCTTTGCGGGCTTCAGGATAGACCCGATCTGGCTGGCTGGCGTCGTGCTGTTAATCGCTTTTGTGGTCGAGAGTTATGTGTTGCGCTTGGCCTGGACTGAATTTACCAAGCGGGCGCAGTCCCAGGAAATTTCGCCATGGCGCAAGCTGTTCCGCCCGGGCGATCCCACGTTGCTGGCAGTGGTGCTCGAGGATGCGATTGCAGTCACCGGGGTGATGCTCGCCGGTTGCGGTATCACGTTGTCGCGAGTAACCGGGAATGCAGCCTGGGATGTTGGTTTCTCAGTTGCCATCGCGTTGATGCTTGGGGTTACGGCGGTTATTCTCGGTGCGATCAATATGCGGTTGCTGTCAGATGTACGGGACCGTGAAGCAGAAGGCATATTTGAAACCATCATCAAAGCGCATCGTGAAGTCGAGCGCTATCATGATCTGCGCAGCATCGTGGTGGATGAGGAGAACACGGTACTGGTTGCCGAGGTCGAAATTCGTGAGGAGGCAGTCTTGGCAGGATTGCGCCGCCGGATTGATGAGCACGAGGAAGCGTTGCTCGCATTGTTGTCGGAATCACGCCGGGATGACTCCGAGCTCAGGGCTTATGTCGCGGATCGGGCCGCGGTTCAGGCAACACTGGAACGAACCGAACAGCTCATTGATGAACTCGAAGCGCAGCTGCGGAATCGCTGCCCTCGGGTATCTCATGTGACAATAGAGGTACAGGGGATCGCTGAGGACTCGCGATCCAGATTCTAAATTTATCCGACTTAATTGGAAGCAACATGAAAAAAACGGTTCTTACGCTCACTCTCCTGATGGCTGCTGTGGTAACAGGGTCCTCCGATGCCGATGAAATACCACAGACCCCCCGCGAGCAATTCAGCTATGCCCTGGGTTTTCAGATTGGTAGCCAGATCGCCCAACAGGTCATGGCTGATGGCCTTGATCTGGACCCGGCCATGCTGGCACAGGCTATCGAAGATGCGCTCTCAGGTCGTAACCCGGCCATAACTGCCGACCAGATGAATACAGCAATCAGTGAGGCACAGCAACGTGCCCAGGAGAAAAGTATGGCAACAGCTCAGGCCGCCGTCACCGCGGGTGCGGCATTTCGTGATGAATACCTAAAACGTGATGGCGTGATTCAGACACAAAGTGGCATTCTTTACCGGGTACTGACTGAGGGAACCGGCAAACAACCTCAGGCAAGTGACACGGTAGTGGTGCATTACCGGGGTACACTGATTGACGGTACTGAGTTCGATAGTTCGCTTAAACGCAACCAGCCAGCCACGTTCAGTTTGGGCGGTATTATTCCCGGCTGGCGGGAGGTTCTACAGTTAATGACCGAGGGGGCCCGCTGGGAAGTAGTGATTCCGCCTGCATTGGCCTATGGCAGTACCGGTGCTGGTGGGGCTATTGGTCCCGAGGAGACGCTGGTTTTTGAAATTGAACTGCTTCAGGTCAAATAACGAAGACCATAAGGTTGGTGCACTGAGGTTTGATGGACTCGACTGAACACGGGTTCAATACCCAATACACAGTGTCATTCACCATTGCAGATTAGCGTCTGCGCAGTGACATGTGGTTTTGTGAATTTATGTAAAAAGTGACCTGACTCAACCGCAAAAGCTGGCGAGGGATTGTGTTTGTTTTTTGCTTGTGCGATATTGGGCTGGTTGTAAATCATAAAACCTTGAGGTGGTGCGGTGACGCTAACGTCGAAAGCATTGTCTCAAGACCGCCTAGACGAGAGAGGATAAATTTATGAAGACCAGTTTGTCTGTATTAGGAGTGGTGGCTGGGGCAGCTATGCTGCTGCCGGGGGCCGCATCTGCAGCCTGTGAAACCATCACCCTGGGATCAGCGATCTCGCTGACGGGTAAATATGCAACCAACGGCATGCATGCTAAAAACGGTTATGAGTTTGCCATCGAGAAAATTAAAGATGCCGGTGGCGTCCAGTTCGGTGGCAAGTGTTATAACTTCAATGTTATCTATTACGATGATGAATCCAAGGGTGACCGTGGAGCGACCCTGGCAGAGCGCCTGATCAATCAGGATAAAGTGCAATACATGCTTGGCCCCTACTCTTCAGGAATGACCAAGGCCATCGCACCCGTTACTGAGAAGTATCAGATTCCGATGGTGGAGGCCGAAGGTGCCTCACGATCCCTTTTTAATAAAGGATACAAGTACCTCTTTGCGGTATTGTCGACCTCAGAGCAATACCTGGCATCGGCGATTGCCCTTGCAGCAGAGAAAGCCACCGAATCCGGCAAAGACCCCTCATCCGTCACGGTGGCCGTTGCTGTTGAGAACGACCCCTTCTCGTTGGATATCCGCGCGGGAGTGCTGGAAGATGCAGCGAAATTTGGCATGAAGGCAGTTGTGGATGAGAAACTGCCACGGGATCTTTCCGATATGAGCGCAATCCTGACCAAGGTTAAACTGCTCAAGCCCGATGTACTGATCGTCAGTGGCCATTCCAAGGGTGCAGCTACTGCGGTACGCCAGATCAGCGAGCAGAACGTGAAGGTGCCGATGCTGGCAATCACACACTGCGAAGCGGCCGATGTCACCGGAAAGTTCGGCGCTGCTGCTAACGATGTATTGTGCTCGACTCAGTGGGCAGAAACACTCTCCTATGAAGATCCGCTGTTTGGCACGGCTGCCAATTTCAATACGGAGTTCAAGGCGGCGTTCACGGATTATCAGAATAAGAAGGTTCCGTACCAGGCTGCTCAGGCTTCTGCCGCTGTATACGTCTTCAAGGATGCCTTTGAGCGTGCGGGTTCTTTGGATAAGGAAGCGGTACGCGATGCAATCGCGGCAACGGATCTGCAGACCTTTTACGGGCAGATCAAATTCTCCGAAGCCGGTAACAATATTGCTAAGCCCATGGTGCTGCGCCAGATTCAAGACGGCAAATACAACGTGGTGGCGCCATCCGCATTTGCATCTCATAAGCTGAACTGGCCACGCGGTTAGGTTACCCGTCCACGGCTGAGGTCTGAAATCAGGTCCGCAGTTGCCGCCCCCGAGCAGGACATCGCGCCTGCTCGGGGGCGGTCTGGGGCTGGTATTCTCGAAGATGAATCGCTAGGCTGTTCGTCGTTGGAATCCTGGTGCGTCAAAAGCCGACTTATGCCGGAAAGACACAGTTTGTTCTGTCGATGCGAGCGACCGGCCAGTAACAACTCGACAGGTTTCAGTAATTTTCAGACTTATTTCGACACAGCGACTGTCATGATCAGATCATCTGCGATAGATGCTGAGACGTATACTGATCGAAGTGAGAATCAAGCCCCTTCAGTAATGACGACCAGAACGCTAAGTTAATGGACCAGTTTGCAGCCAATATCTCTTTGCTGTTTCAGTTTCCTGTCGTCAATCTGAAAATAGTCCTCGATGGGGTCATGATCGGCGCTTTGTTCGCACTCGCGGCTTATGGCCTGGCCTTGGTCTGGGGCGTCATGAACGTCAAGAATCTGGCCCAGGGAGATTTCGTTATCGCCGGCGGTTATGTCTGCTGGTGGCTTAGTCAGCAAGGTATCCCGGCGTTACTGGGAGTGCCGGCCGCGTTTATCGTGATGGCAGCAATAGGTTGGATTATTTACCGGGTTATTATCTGCCGAGTGATTGATCGAGATCTGTTTACGACGTTACTTGCTACATTCGGACTGGCCATCATGATGGCGCAAATCCTGAACCTACTTTTCGGATCGGATACGCAGAGCGTTAGTCTGGGGTTCGATACGCTTTATTTCATGGATGGCTTTATCGATGTGCCGATCGCCAAACTGATCGGGGTGCTGATGGCGGGGACACTAGCGGCCGGTGTGATCGTGTTCATGAAATACAGCCGTATGGGTCAGGCAATCCGGGCGACGGCGCAGGATGCCCGGGCGGCCCGGGTGCTCGGGATAGATACCGACAAAGTCTACGCGTTTACTTTTTCACTGAATGCAGCTATCTGTGGGGCTGCCGGCGCCATTATCGTGATGGTGTGGGTTATCCAGCCGTTCTACGGCATTACCCATTCCATAAGGGCATTTGTCATTGTGACCGCGGCAGGTTTGGGTAACCTCCCGGGCGTCATTGCGGCCGGCCTGGGTATTGGCGCCCTGGAGCAGTACGGTGCGCACATCTTCGGTATTGGCTATCAGCAGGCCATTGCGGTGTTGCTATTGCTGATTGTGTTGATCGTACGTCTCATTCAGCAACGGCGAGTCCGCCAGAACCTGCAATAGCCAGGGCCCGTCATGAAACATAAAGCCTTTTTCTACCTGATTCTGCTGGTGGCTATGGTAGCGGCGCCTTTCGTGTTCCCGGACTTCAGAACGCAATTGGCTACTCTCTGGTTGATGATCATTGTAGCGTTGACCTGGGATATGACCGGTGGCCAGATGGGTTATAACTCGCTGGGCAATATTACGTTCTACGGAACGGGGATGTATGTTGCCGCGGTGATTACTATCGGACTGGTCTATGACGTGGGCGACTATACCGGTGCCGCCGGCGGCGGTATTCATGCATTCAGCGAGGCGCAGTATTTCTCCGGGATGTTTCTGGGCATGCTGGGAGCGGGCCTGTTCTGTGCGATCATGGCAGTTCTGATCGGCTATATCACTTTCGGTTTACGCGGACCTTACTTTGCAATTGGAACCCTCGGTGTGGCCATTGCCACGGGGGAGTTGGTATCTAACTGGGAGTGGGTTGGCGGTGGCCAGGGTATCGCCTTGCCCGTCTATCCCGGGGATCTGGATACGGGCAAACTGCTGTTCTATTTTCTTTATGCTGGCACGGGCGTATTGCTGTTTGTTTTTCTGAAGTGGTTGTATGCCACCCGTTTTGGTGGAGCGATCAATGCGATCCGCGATGATGAAGAAAAAGCAGAGGCCATGGGTGTTCATACCCTGCAGTACAAGCTGGCTACCTGGGCGATGGCCGCTTTTTTCGTAGGGGTTGCCGGCGCTATTTCTGCCTTTCAGTTGATTCATTTTGAGCCTCTGGAAACGGCCTACCAGACTATCAATCTGGGAATTTTTATGGTCGTTTGTGTTTTGCTCGGTGGCAAGGGCACGCTATGGGGCCCTGTGGTTGGGGCCATTTTGTTTCATGTGTTTAAGGAAGTGACCTGGAATTACCTCCTGGGTTGGCAGTGGGTCGCGTTGGGTGCGCTCATCGTCGCCACTGTGGTCTATTTTGAAGGGGGCGTTGTCGGGTGGCTGATCAGCAAAAAACCACAATGGTTTCATGTCCAGGGCAAATCATCAGAGACCGTGTCGGAGGAGCGTCCGTGAGCACGATCATTGACGTTCAGAATGTCAGCAAATCCTTTGGCGGTGTCACCGCCAACCGCAATATCTCACTGTCCGTTAAGAAGGGTGCGATTACCGGCCTGATCGGCCCCAATGGATCTGGCAAGACTACCCTCTTTAATTCGATTGTCGGCTATCACCCAATTGACGCAGGCAAGATTCAGTTTGAAGGGCGGGAGATTTCGAAACTACCGGTGCAGGAGATTGCAAGACTCGGGTTACTCCGAACGTTTCAGCAAACTCGAATCTATGCGCAGATGCATGGCCTGGACAATATGCTGATCTCATTACCACACCGGAAGATGCGCTTTTCGGATGCGTTTGGCCGTAATGGGGCAGCCGAGTATGAGCGCGCCGAGGCGTTGCTTGAATTTGTGGGCCTTTATGAAAAGCGTTTCCTGCGCGCAGGATCACTTTCTTTTGGTCAGCAGAAGTTGCTGGAATTTGCCATGGCCTTGATGAATGAGCCGACCGGTCTGCTGTTAGATGAGCCCACAGCTGGGATCAACCCGACCCTCATCAACGGCCTGATTGACCGCCTGCAGCGCGCGAATGCAGAGTTTGGAATCACACTTTTCGTGATTGAACATAACATGCGTGTCATCATGAATATGGCTGATCAGATTTACTGTCTTGCCCATGGTGAGTTGCTGGCCCAGGGCTCCCCAGATGATATACAGAAAGATCAGCGTGTTATCGACGCTTATCTTGGGGCGCATTGATGAGCCGGGATCAAGAAGAAAAGACACGTGGTTATGGGGCTGGCAGTGTTGACTCTGTCATCTCCGTTGACGAGGTGGTCAGGCAGACCGCCGCCATTGCAGAAGATATCAGCATTGAGCAACTCGATAGCTTGGCTAATGGAGCGCCGTACGTGTCGCTGCAAGATCTGGTTGCAGGTTACGGGCAGATGCGTATTCTGCACGGCATCAACCTGAGAGTTGGCCGCAAGCAGTCGTTATGCCTGATTGGGCCAAACGGTGCCGGCAAATCAACCGTGCTGCATGCGATTTTCGGCTTTAACAATATCTTCTCTGGGCAGATTCTGGTGGGGCAGGGTGATGATCAATTTGACATCACCACTTTATCCCCCAGTCAGAAACTTTCCAAAGCGGGTGTTGCCTATATTCTGCAGGATAAGTCCATATTTCCTGGCATGACCGTAGAGGAGAATCTCTGGATGGGTGGTTTTCTCAAGGATCAGACTGCGCAAGCCAAAAAGGCGGCCGAGATGATCTTCGATAAATATCCCCAGCTGGCCGCCCGGCGCCGACATCAGGCTAAGGTGCTATCGGGTGGTGAGCGGCGCCTGCTTGAGATTTCCCGGGCCCTGGTGATGAATCCCGATGTATTACTGGTGGATGAGCCATCCATTGGACTGGAGCCGCGGTTTATCGATATGGTCTTTGAAATCCTGCATGACCTGCAGCATAACGAGGGCAAGACTATTATCATGGTCGAGCAGAACGCTAAGAAAGGGCTGGAATTTGCCGATATTGGTTATGTCATGGTCTCGGGACAGATCGCCATCGCGGGTAAAGGTAGCGAATTGCTTGAAAATCCGAAAGTCGGCGAATTATTCCTAGGCGGTTAATTTCTGTTCATTTCCTCACGGGCTCAGTAGTACCACCATACCGGGTCACCCGCGCTGTAGCCAAAGAGGCCAGGGTGGGTGAGCCAGCGTCCATCTGCCAACAATCCCAATTCCGTGCACTTATAAGTGTGTCGCTGGGCAGATCATAAGCAAATTTTTGGATGCAAATCCGGCCTTGCCCTATCGCGACATTTACCGGCTTGCCTACGAAACAGTCTGTTACAGGAGTATTCAATCCCCCGGGGGCAAACGTAGAATAGCGCC
Organism: Acidiferrobacteraceae bacterium; assembly: GCA_002726415.1. Lineage (GTDB taxonomy): Bacteria > Pseudomonadota > Gammaproteobacteria > Arenicellales > UBA868 > UBA868. The sequence goes on from PBSU01000035.1 coordinate 69,560, forward strand.
GGGAGTATTGTGCGACGATAAATCATTGCGCCTGGGGGTCATTTGAAAATCCTTTTTGCGGATAATTTTCCTGATGCCAAAATGGCATGGTTACGCGACCAGGGCCACGAATGCCGGCTTCAGCCGGATCTGGACGGGGAGACGCTTGCCGGTGCGATCGGGGATGCTGAGGTACTGGTAGTTAGGGGCACGAGGGTAACGGGGGAGACGCTGGCGGGGGCATCGGCCCTACGCCTGGTGATTCGGGCTGGTGCGGGCACCAACGCCATTGACAAGGAGGCCGCTGCGGCGCGGCAGATTCCGGTCTGCAATGTACCCGGGAAAAACGCCATCGCCGTTGCCGAGCTGGTTATCGGGTTGCTGATTGCTATTGACCGCAACATTCCAGATAACGTAGCCGACTTGCGTGCCGGTCAATGGAACAAGAAGAAGTACTCCGTCGCTCGGGGTTTATACGGCAGGCATATGGGAATCGTGGGGTTGGGAGCGATTGGCCTGGCCGTGGCGCAACGGGCCCGGGCTTTCGGTATTCACGTGTATGTCGTTGACAAGCCGGGCCGCAGTCCCGAAATGCGCCAGGCAGTCGATGCGCTGGAGCTTGTCGTGGTGCCGGATTTAGCGGCTTTAGTGGCTCGTTGCGACATCATCAGTCTGCACGTACCGGCGGTTGCCCAGACCAAAGGCATGGTGGACAGGGCATTTCTGGCCTCGGTACAGCCCGGCACCATCATCCTGAACGCGTCACGGGGCGATGTGATTGACGAAGCGGCCTTGCTCAGCGCCATGGAGGAGAAAGGCGTGCGTGCTGGCCTCGACGTGTATGTTGATGAGCCCGTGACAGGTGAGGCATCTTTCATGTCAGCCCTGGCCTGTCATCCCAATACCTGCGGGACCCACCATATTGGTGCCTCGACCAAACAGGCCCAGGATGCCGTTGCCCAAGGGGTTTTGCAGATTGTAGAAGCATTTGGCAAGGGTCAAATCCTCCACTGCGTCAATGGCCAGGTGTAAGATCGCCCTTTTTTCTGGAGAATGATTATGACCGAACGAGTGCACAATTTCAGTGCGGGCCCGTGCACCTTGCCGTTATCTGCGCTTGAAGAGGCTCAGGCGGAATTCGTGGATTATCAGGGTGCGGGTATGGCCCTGATCGAGATGAGCCACCGGGGTAAACATTTTGTTGCGGTCTACGAAGAGGCCATTGCCCTGGTGCGTAGTGTATTCGGCGTCCCCCAAGACTTTGATGTCCTGTTTTTACAGGGCGGTGCTACGTTGCAGTTTGCGATGGTACCGATGAATCTACTGAGTGACGGGCGTAAGGGGGGTTACGTCAATTCAGGTACTTGGGCCAAAGGGGCTATTGCCGATGCGAAACCCTATGGTGAGATTTATACCGCCTGGGATGGAGCCGACTGTGGTTACAGTCGGATGCCGCAATCGGCGGAGTTGCAGATGCAGAGCGATACCCGATACCTGCATATCACTTCCAACGAGACCATCGGTGGAATCCGGTTTTGCGAGTGGCCCCAGGTTGACGTGCCCTTGATCGCCGATATGTCATCAGACTATATGGCGCGACCCATTCCTTGGGATCGCTTCGACCTGGTTTATGGCGGAGCGCAGAAGAACCTTGGGCCTGCGGGTATGGCACTGGTGATCGTTCGTAAGAACGTGGCACGGGATAATAACCGTGATATCGCTCGGTATCTGCGCTACGACATTCATGCGGACAAGGATTCCATGTTCAATACCCCACCGGTCTTTCCGATTTACGTGCTGGGCAAAGTACTGAAATGGATGCAGGAGCAGGGCGGGGTTGAGGCCATGGAAAGTCAGGCCGAAGAAAAGGCGGGAATCCTCTACCAGGCGATAGATAACAGTGATGGGTACTACCGCTGCCCGGTGGACGCCGGCTCAAGGTCGGTGATGAACGTCGTATTCCGCCTGCCCACGGAAGAGCTTGAGAAAGCATTTCTCGCGGAGGCGGACAAGGCAAAACTGCTTAACCTCAAGGGTCACCGTAGTGTCGGTGGTTGCCGTGCCAGCATTTATAACGCCATGCCGCGTGCAGGTGTGCAAGCGCTGGCAGATTTTATGGCAACTTTTCGTTCCTCGAACCGTGGCTGAGGCCAGTTGCGTGTACCCAGGGGGATAGGTGACGCAGATACGCACTTTCAGACCCTACGTGGTTTCGGCCGAGCACGCCACGGATACCGTCAGCCCGGCCTATGACTCGTTGAGTCCGGCACAGCGCCTTGCTTTTCGTGAGGCGCACCCGCACAACTACATCAATGCTATGCGGGCAACGGATGATTTTCCCTCTGGCCAGCGCCCCTCAGAGGAGCAGGTACTCAAGGAAAATATTGCCCAGCTGCAGCAGTTTCTGACGGACGGCGCCTACCATCGCTGTGTCGAGGAGGGGATTTTCGTTTATGAAATTGGTGTTGAGGGCCATACCCAGACGGGCATCGTGGCTGAGATTCCCATTGCTGAGTATGAGAGTGGATTAGTCCGAAAACACGAAGGGACCCGTAAGGAGCACGAGGTGCGGCTCAGTCAGTACCTCGATACCGTCGGTGCGAGCTCGAGTCCAATCTGCCTGGCCTATGAGGGATCGACGGAGATCGACACGATAGTCAACGTGGCCGCCGGGCAAGATCCTGTACTGGATTTCTTGCTGCCAGATGGTGTACGCCAGCGGTTATGGCAAGTGACTGATTCAGCCCAGCTCCAAGCTCTGCGAACCGCATTTCTCCCAGTCGAGGCCACCTATCTGACCGATGGGCACCATCGTGCCGCTTCAACATTGCATCATGCTGCGAGCCGGCGCGCCGCCGGGAAGGGCGAGGGCCCCTGGGATTACCTGTTAGTCGTACTGTTTCCGGCAGACCAGTTGCGCGTGCTTCCCTTTAATCGTTGTGTGCGTGATCTGGGTGACATGATGCCGGCCGAACTGCTGGCTGCATTGGCGGAGGATTTCGTTATCGAGCCGGTTGCGCAAGATCAAAAGATCACATCGCCGGAGAAACGGGGTCAGTTCGTGATGTTACTTGATGGCCAGGCGACACGGCTCAGCCTACGCCAGCCCGTGCATGATGCGTCCCCAGTGAATAATCTGGATGTCTCGATCCTGCAGAATCGGGTTCTCGCGCCACTGCTGGGTATTCATGATGCGCGCGAGGATCCCCGGCTGGATTATGTGACAGGCGACAGTGGTATTCCTGGGCTGGTGCAGCGTTGCAGTGAGGGCTGGCAACTGGGGTTTGCCTGTTTCCCCACGTCACTTTCCGAATTGATGGCGGTGGCTGATGCTGGAGAGGTAATGCCACCCAAGTCGACCTGTTTCGATCCTAAACCTAGATCCGGAATTTTCATACGCATGTCCTGATAACGCGGTATAAGATCAGCTTTACGAAAACTATTGCTGTTATAGTGCGCGCTGCGTTCAATGAAAGAGATTGTACTCATTAAGGTGTCAGGCCATGATCGGCCGGGCATCACCGCCCAGTTAACCACGGTGCTTGGTCGCTTTGGCGTCAATGTGCTCGACATCGGGCAGGCCGTGATCCACAATGAGTTGTCCTGGGGCATGCTGGTGGAAATCCCTCCAGGGCCGGCGAGTACGCCTGTTTTTAAGGAATTGCTTTTTACGGCGCATGAGCTTGATCTGGATGTGCGCATCACCCCCGTATCTGAGTCGGATTATTCCAACTGGGTGGGCGAACAGGGACAAGCCCGGCACGTCATTACGGTACTCGGCCGCCAGATCAAGGCCGAGCATCTGAGCCGGGTAGCCGAGTTGATTACGGTCAACCGGTTGAATATCGATAAGATCGTGCGGCTCTCCGGTCGTGCCCTGCTCAGCACCCCGGAATACCAGCGCCAGGCTGCCATCGAGTTTTCTGTGCGTGGCACCGTAACGGACATGTCGGTAATGCGGGCGACTTTTCTGCATCTTTCGCAGGTTATGGATGTAGACGTTGCCATCCAGAGTGACGATGCATTTCGCCGCAACCGCCGGCTCGTCTGTTTTGATATGGACTCGACACTGATCCGCAACGAGGTAATCGATGAATTGGCTAAAGTCCATGGTGTTGCTGAACAGGTCCAGTCAATTACGGCATCCGCAATGCGCGGCGAGATTGACTTCGGGGAGAGTTTCCGTGCGCGGGTTGCCCTTCTGGCCGGCCTTGAAGAAAGCGCCTTGGCGGGGGTTGCCGATTCGTTGGTTGTGACGGGAGGAACTGAGCGGCTGTTGGCCATATTGCGCCACTTTCGTTTTCGCACGGCGATTCTGTCAGGTGGGTTTACCTTTTTCGCTCGTTACCTGCAGCAACGACTTGGGGTGGATATCATCCATGCCAACGAGCTCGAAATTGTGGATGGTCGGGTTACTGGCCGAGTTACGGGTCCAATCGTCGATGAACAGGCCAAAGCCATACTGCTTGAGAGGATTGCCAAGGCTGAGGGCATCCGTCTGGAGCAGGTGATTGCCGTAGGTGATGGCGCCAATGATCTGCCTATGCTTAGTCGGGCGGGTCTGGGTATCGCGTTCCGGGCAAAGCCGATCGTGCGTCAAAAGGCTGATTACCATCTTAGATCCACTGGCCTGGACGCAATTCTCTACCTGATTGGCATGCGCGACCGCGATTTTGAAGAGGTCGCCTGTAGCGGCTCTGTGCCCGACGCCTGAGGCTTGGTTCGAATTGAGCCTGACAAAAAGAAACTGGTATTGCAACTGCGGTAGCCATGGTGCTGCGGTGTTACTCGGCCTGCCGCTATAATGATTCGAGAATCTGCTGTGTCGCGTTGCGATGGTGCCGTGTCGCGACGAAAACAACCTGGAGCGGTTTGAAGCCTACAATCCGAGTTTGTAGCGGCTAGTCATATTCCAGAAAGGATCCATCCTGATGAGTGACGAACAACCTGACGATCTGGACCTGAGCACTCTGTCTGACGAAGAATTGGTCGAACAGATGCATGACGATCTCTATGATGGCCTCAAAGAAGAGATTGAGGAGGGCACCAACATCCTGCTTCAGCGAGGTTGGGGTCCCGATAAAGTGCTGGCCAATGCCCTGGTTGAGGGCATGCGTATCGTGGGCATTGATTTTCGCGATGGGATTCTCTTTGTACCGGAAGTTCTGATGGCGGCCAACGCGATGAAAGGCGGTATGGCGATACTGCGGCCCCTGCTCGCCGAGACGGGCGCTGAAACGGTGGGTCGCGTGGTGATTGGCACTGTTAAGGGTGATATACACGATATTGGCAAAAACCTCGTCGGTATGATGTTGGAAGGCGCCGGTTTTGAGGTTTTCGATCTGGGCATTAATAACCCCGTTGAGAACTATCTCGAGGCAATCGAGGAGCATAAGCCCGATATAATCGGCCTGTCTGCTCTGTTGACCACGACCATGCCCTACATGAAGGTGGTCATTGATACCCTGGTGGAGCAGGGATTGCGGGATGACTACATCGTGATGGTGGGAGGCGCCCCACTTAATAATGAGTTCGGTGAGGCAATTGGAGCCGATGCTTATTGCCGTGATGCCGCTGTCGCGGTTGAGACTGCCAAACAACTTGTTGCTGAAAAAAGAACGCACCGACAGACAGCCTGAGTAACTGTGGTCACTAGGCCGCGGCAGGTTTAACGTCTTGCCGAACGCCGCGGTTTACCCACTCAGGCTATTTTCGGCCCCATGAGCACGAGGTTATGGCCAAAGTCCCAGCATTGGAGAAAAGCCTGGTTATCGCCTGTGGCGCACTGGCGCATGAAATCACGGCGCTGCTGCGACTCAACGGTTGGAATCATCTGGAGATTCAATGCTTGCCCGCAAGCCTGCATAATCAGCCACGACTGATTGCCCCAGCGGTGCGTGAAAAGGTGCACCAATGTCGGGGTCAGTTCAAGGCAATTTTTGTCGCTTACGCGGATTGTGGCACTGGCGGCCAGTTGGATAAGGTTCTGGCAGAAGAAAAGCTGGAAAGGTTGCCCGGAGCACATTGTTACGAATTCTTTTGGGGATCCCATGCCTTTCTGGAACGGCATGAACGGGAACCGGGCGTTTTTTACCTGACCGATTTTCTGGCACGCCATTTTGATCGATTGGTAATGGACGAACTCGGCATAAACCGTCATCCGCAACTGCTGGAGACTTATTTTTCGGCGTATTCCACGTTGGTTTATCTGGCGCAGACTGAGTCGCCACAAACCCTGTCACTAGCCCGCTCTGCCGCGCAGGTGCTGGGTTTAGAGTTTGAGGTTATCCGCACTGGCTATGGCGCACTGGAGGTAGGGCTCGCTGAATTCAGCCGGGCATCTGAGGGTATGATGAAATAGGAATGTAAGTGCTTAGAGTTGTCACGAAGAAACACATCAATTCTCATTCCATCAGGATTGTGACTGCCTGATTGATGGCGCAATCAATGACAATCAAGCATAGCTGCTATGCCAAAATTTTGCTTCATATCATGTATTTGATAGATCAGGAGCTAGCCAGATTTCCGGGGCCAGCACGCATGAGCCACAAAGCTTATAGGCTGGCCTCGCCATCACGCGCGGGGAAGTGAAGTCGTTCCAGGAGAGACAATGGCGAAATTAATTACGGTTTTCTGGCGGGATATTCCGTCCCAGGTCATGGTGCGTAAAGGGCGCCAGACACTAAAGGCTATGCTCGGGCAGCGCTTTCAGGATGCGATCGATCGTGCGGCGATGCGCGCGGGCAAGGGTTCATCAGATGCGTACTTGAGTGAATGGCGCCGTGACACCGAGCCCTGTAGTGATGAAAATCTGGACCAGATTGTCCGCGATGCCGCTGAGCGTCTGGAGGGAATGTATGCTGATGAGGATCTGCTTATGTTGATCCGAGCCCACGGCTGTGCCAGCCCTGGCGCAGCACAAGCGGATTGAGCTTAATGTATGCCCTAAGACAATGGTCCATCCGTAACGCCCAGGTACTGGAGTGGCTTTATGAGAATTTCGAAGGTGTAATGGTTGCGTTGCATCCTCTCTGGCTGTGGATGGGCTACAACCGCATTGAGGGACCCATCCGCGGCTTGGAACGTCGAATCAAGGCAACTCTGTTTGATTGTCGGATGTGTGGACGTTGTGTGTTGAGTCAGACCGGCATGTCCTGCCCGATGAACTGCCCGAAGGAATTACGCAACGGCCCCTGCGGCGGTGTGCGGGAAGACACCTTCTGTGAAATTCAACCACAGATGCGCTGTGTCTGGGTAGATGCTTGGGAGGGCTCCGCGCGTATGCGTGACGGTTCTGGAATTGGGCGTGTCCAGCCCCCACTGGCCCAGGGTCACCGAGGCCGGTCTTCGTGGTTACGCGAAGTTCGCGAGAAACGTGATCGCCGATTTTTTGGCAGCGGAGATTAATTTGATTCACGGCGATGAACCGATGCCCGGCATGCCCCTGCCGATTCTGGAAGGACACGCATCAGCGGGCCGGCTGGAGCGGGTACTGCGAGCCGGGCGGTTTGCAGTTACCACCGAAATTGCACCACCTGATACAGCGGATGCCCAAGCGGTTTTTGAAAGGGCAAGTGTATTCGATGGCTCGGTTGATGCCATCAATGCGACCGACGGATCTGGCGCTAACTGCCATATGTCCAGTGTCGGAGTGTGTGCCCTGCTCACGCGTAGAGGTTATGCGACGGTCATGCAGGTCTCTTGTCGGGATCGAAACCGGATTGCGATCCAGGGTGATGTGCTCGGTGCAGCAGCAATGGGTGTGACGAGTATTCTCTGCCTTACGGGAGACGGGGTACAGGCTGGCGATCAGCCCCATGCCAAGCCGGTATTCGATTTTGACTGCATGAGTCTGCTGGAGACGGTTACAGTCATGCGGGATCAGGGTGAATTTCTCAGTGGTCGTAAACTCAATAACCCACCCCGGGTTTTTATCGGTGCCGCGGCCAATCCTTTTGCCCCGCCACTGGATTATCGGCCTTTACGGTTGAAGAAAAAAATCGATGCCGGCGCACAGTTTGTTCAGACGCAATACTGCTTTGATCTGGAACAGCTCAAGTCTTATATGGTCCAGGTGCGAGACATGGGCCTGACCGAGCAGTGCTATATCCTGGTGGGGGTCGGGCCTCTGGCCTCTGCCCGTACGGCGGCATGGATACGCGATAATGTGCCAGGGGTACACATTCCCGACCCTGTCATTCGTCGATTGCTCGGGTCTGAAAACCAGCGTGAAGAGGGTATCCGAATCTGCGTGGAGATGATCCAGGCGATTCGCGAGATTGAAGGGGTGCACGGCGTGCACATTATGGCTTATCGGCAGGAAGAGCGGGTAAGTGACATAGTTAGGGAGTCTGGTGTGCTGGAGGGAAGAATGCCCTGGCATCCGGGTTTAACACAACGTTTAATTGATTAAGAGGTAGAGCAAGTGACAGTAACTGTTGTCAGTTCAGCAACCAAGGAAGTGAAAATCGGTTTTGATCAACCATTTTGTGTAATCGGTGAGCGAATCAACCCGACCGGACGGAAGGTGCTGGCCGCCGAAATGAAAGCCGGTGACTACAGTCGTGTCGAGTCCGATGCGCTCGCACAGGTAGCGGCTGGGGCTCATATGCTGGATGTCAATGCGGGTATTCCGTTGGCCGACGAGCCAGCCATATTGGCTGAGTGTGTAAAGCTAGTGCAGTCGCTGACCGATGTGCCGCTGTCAATCGATTCTTCGATCGTTGCGGCGCTGGAGTCGGGTCTGTCCGTGTACCAGGGCAAGGCACTGGTTAACTCGGTTACCGGAGAGGAGGAGCGGCTGGAACAGGTATTGCCACTGGTGAAAAAATATAATGCAGCCGTGGTCGCGATTTCCAACGATGAAACGGGCATCTCCGAGAATCCTGACGAGCGTTTTGCCGTGGCGCGCAAGATCATCGAGCGGGCAGCGGATCACGGTATTCCGGCACAGGACGTGGTCGTCGATCCGTTGGTGATGCCTGTCGGCGCTCTGAATAATGCGGGTCAACAGGTGATGCACATCCTGCAGCGGCTGCGCGATGAACTCAAGGTCAACAGTACCTGTGGTGCGTCCAATGTCAGTTTTGGGCTGCCCAATCGCAATGGCCTGAATGCCGCTTTCCTGACGATGGCAATTGGTGCCGGGATGACTTCGGCAATTACCAGTCCATTACACACGGAAGTAATGCAGGCCGTGATGGGGGCGGATGTGATGATGGGGCACGATCCGGATTGTTTGCGTTGGATCTCCCGATTCCGCGAACCATTGGCAGAGGGTCAAGTTAGCGCCCGTGAAAGGCGCCGTCGCGGGCGCCGTCAGTCAGCCGGTGCCTGAGAAATTCATTGCCGGCAGTTGCCTATGTGGGGCAGTCCGCTTTACGGTCTGCGCGCCACTGCGGCCGGTGTTGGTCTGCCATTGTTCGCAGTGTCGTAAGACTAGCGGTCACTACTGGGCGGCCACTTCAGCGCCTTGGGCTAATGTGAATATTGAGCATGATGGCGCTCTAAAATGGTTTCAGTCATCGGTACACGCTCAGAGAGGGTTCTGCCGGTACTGCGGGTCCAGCCTGTTCTGGCGGCATACAGCGCAGGATACCCTCGCTATTGCAGCCGGCGCCTTAGATGGGCCCACGGGACTACATACTCAGGCCCATATCTTTTTCACAGATGCGTCGGACTACTACCGGGTGCACCCAGATGAAGCCACGTTCGAGGGCAGTGCATACTGATGAACGCCCACAAAACTGAGACTTTTACTGGGGAGGCGGTGCGCGTGGTTTTCACTCCCTCGGGTCGGCGTGGCCGGGTCGAGCGAGGCATCACGGTACTGCAGGCTGCTCGTGAACTGGGCGTCGATCTGGATTCAGTCTGCGGCGGCAGGGCAATCTGTGGTCGCTGCCAGGTGACCCTCAGTGAAGGGTCGTTTCCCAAACATGGTATTGAGTCGATCCCCCAGCACCTCTCTGAACTGGGCGAAAACGAGATAGCGTACGATGTGGCTGGCGGACTGGCCCAAGGCCGCCGACTCGGATGTTCCGCCCGACTCCTGGGTGATGCAGTAATCGATATCCCGCCTGAGAGTCAGGTCCACCGGCAGGTGGTACGTAAGCGGACCGAGGTACACGACCTGTCCGTTAACCCCCTGGTGCACCTGCACGTGGTAGAGGTACCCGCGGCCAGCCTGCATCAAGCCGTGTCGGATCTTCGCCGTCTGGAAGAAGAGTTGGAATTCGAATGGGGTCTTACGGAACTGCGTTGTGACCCATATGTGTTGGCCAGATTGCAACTGGCGCTGCGCGAAGGCCAACGGCAGGTGACCGTTGCGGTATACCGGGAGCACGAGATTATTGCAATCTGGCCGGGTTACCACGAGACCGTACTGGGGCTGGCTGTTGATGTGGGTTCTACGACCATCGCGGCCCATCTGATCGATCTGACCAGTGGAAAAGCCCTTGCTTCTTCCGGGCAAATGAATCCTCAGATTCGGTTCGGCGAAGACCTGATGAGTCGCGTTTCCTACATCATGATGCATCCGGGCAGTGAGGTGGAAATGTCACGTGTGGTGCGTCAGACCCTGGCCGAGTTAGTGACCCAGGTGTGCCAGGAAGCCAGCCAGTGCGCCGACAATATCCTTGATTGCACCTTCGTGGGCAACCCTATCATGCACCATTTGCTGCTTGGGATTTCCCCGGTTGAACTGGGAGGGGCTCCGTTTGCGCTGGCGACCGATAGCGCAGTCACGTTGCCAGCACAAGAGCTTGATCTGGGAGTGAATCCGGGGGCACGCTGTTATGTATTGCCCTGTATGGCAGGCCATGTCGGTGCGGACTGCGCTGCGGTCGTACTGTCTGAGGCGCCATATCTTCGAGAGGAAATGACGCTGCTGGTCGATGTCGGCACCAATGCAGAGATTGTACTGGGTAACCGGGATCGCCTGCTGGCTGCCAGCAGCCCCACGGGCCCGGCTTTTGAAGGGGCTCAGATCAGTGGTGGCCAGCGCGCTGCCCCCGGCGCCATTGAACGGGTACGTATTGATCGGGATACGCTGGAACCACGCTTTCGGGTGATTGGGTGTGAGTTATGGTCGGACGATCCTGATTTTGAGCAGGCGGTCGCAGCGGTGGGAATCACCGGGATTTGCGGCTCTGGCATTATCGAGGTGTTGGGTGAGATGTATCTTGCCGGTATCGTCAGCCCTGATGGCGTGATTGACGGCAGTTTGGCCGAACGATCTGACCGGATAATTGCGCAGGGTAAAACATTTGGATTTGTTCTGCATCGAGGCGAGGTGGGTGTAGCGGTGACTCAAAAAGATGTGCGTGCAATTCAACTCGCTAAGGCGGCGCTTTATGCCGGGGTGCGACTGCTGATGGACAAGCTTGGCATCGAGACTGTTGATCGCATCCGGTTGGCCGGAGCTTTTGGCTCGCACATCGATGTCAAGTACGCCATGGTGCTGGGTTTGATTCCCGACTGTAAACTCGATCGCGTGACATCGGCGGGTAACGCGGCAGGTAGTGGCGCCCATATTGCCCTGGTAGATAAGAATGCTCGAGCTGAGATCGAGCGGGAAATCCGTCGTATCGAAAAAGTCGAGACCGCCGTAGAGCCTCGCTTCCAGGAGCATTTTATTGAAGCGATGGCGATTCCCCATAAGAGTGCTCCATTTAAGTGCCTGGCCGAGACGGTGGCACTGCCGACGCCTCCTGCCGCACCCGCATCTCGCCCCACAGGTAGCCGGCGGCGAAAAAGGTAAAGCAGGTCGCCTTGTTTGAAGGGGGCGAGATGTTTACCCTTGGGGTATACATCAGTGTCTCGGGAGGTGGGCGTTTTGATAATGGATGTGATCGAGAAAGTACCCCTGTTTTCTGCCCTGGAGCCAGAGGATTTGCAGGCTGTAGCAGTTTTGGCTCGCCCCGTCACCGCGCAACGCGGGGAGATCATCATCAGCCAGGGATCGGCCGGGGATGCGCTCTACATTGTGGTCAGTGGCCGAGTTCGAGTCTACGTGGCGGATGAGGAGGGCAGGGAGATGGTGCTGGGTCTCGAAGGCCCGTATGCGATCTTCGGCGAGATTGCTATCCTCGATGGTTCGGTTCGTTCCGCATCTGTTGCCGCAATGGAGTGTACTGAGCTTCTCAAAATCGGCGCAGCAGATTTTCTTGATCTGCTGGAAAGCAATACAAGGCTCGCCCGATCTGTAATCGGGTCGTTGGCAGGATTGATTCGTAAACTCACTGATGCCACTCAGGGACTAGCGTTGGATAGCGTTTATCGACGTCTGGTGGCACGACTCCAGGAGCGTGTGGTCGAGGAGAATGGATTACAAGTGATACCGGAAAGACTGACCCACCAGTTGCTTGCCGACATGATTGGCTGTTCCCGGGAGATGGTCAGCCGAATCATGAGTGATCTCGGCAAGGGTGGGTATATTCGCCTTGAAGCCGGGCGGTGGGTTATCCAGCGCAAATTGCCGGCAGACTACTGAGCACGAATCAAGCGATGAATAGGCAGATGACCGTTTGCGATGATCGGTGTGAGTGCTGGGCGGGCGGGTATTCCCGATAGCATATCCCGCGTTTTGAGCGAGAATGCAAGGGCACATCAAAGGGGCACCTATGACGGTCGGAGTGATTCAGAAAATGCGCACCGGACTTGGACCACCGGTGACATACCAGTTGCCGATAGGGGAGAGCCTGATTGAGCTCAATACTCTGATCGGCCACGAGTTGCAGATTACGTTTGCCGGCGTGATCAACTGCCTTGCCTGTGGGCGAAAAATCACAAAAAGTTTCAACCAAGGGCATTGTTATCCGTGCTTTAAGCGTCTGGCCTCCTGCGATCAATGCATTATCAAGCCAGAGTTATGTCATCTTCATGAAGGCACCTGCCGTGAGCCTGACTGGGGTCAAAGACACTGTCTGCAGCCCCATGTGGTTTACCTCGCGAATTCCTCCGGGCTCAAGGTCGGGATCACCCGGGCGACCCAGGTACCCACCCGCTGGATCGACCAGGGGGCGACTCAGGCTCTGCCGATCTTTAACGTCAGTGAACGGCGCATTTCAGGATTGCTGGAGGTGGCTATGCGACAGGTGGTTTCTGATCGTACTGATTGGCGCCGTATGCTTAAGGGGAGTCCCGACAAGCTTGATATGATCGGCGAACGTGATCGCCTACTGGCCCAGGCGAGCACGGCGATCGGGGAGGTTGCAAAGGTACATCAGGATGGAGAAGTGGTTGCAGCACCGGTGATACCGGTCTGTGAGATTACGTATCCGGTACACCGCTACCCCGATAAAATCCGTGCCCACAACCTCGACAAGACACCCCGTATTGAGGGACGCCTGTGGGGTATCAAAGGTCAATACCTGATATTGGATAGCGGCGTGCTGAATATCCGAAAGTTTGGTGGCTACCAAGTGTCGCTAGAGCATCAGACATAGATCGTTGAATCTGGCCAGAGCCTGATAGATCAAGCTACTGCAATTCCCAGTTTCTCTTGCCAGCCGGGATAGAGCGCATCGGCATCCTGCGGGAAGGATTCGAAGGCGCGGGCAAATTCCCTGTGATCCTTGGCCCACTCGACAGGGTCAGCACCGGCCAGCCAGCACTCGTAAGCCTGGCGTAGCGAAGTCGCACCCGCAGCTGGGCTGTCGATGTGTCCGTAACTACCACCCCCAGCCGTGTTGATCAGGTTGCCGTGGCCAAGGTTTTCGAAGAATCCAGGCAGGCGGAGGGCATTCATGCCCCCGGAAACAATCGGGGTTGTCGGCTTCATTCCCAGCCACTCCTGATGATAAGCCGGGCCGGTGTAACTGTCCCGTTCAATAATGTAAGCAATAGCGCGGTCATCGCGTTCCCCCTCCATCTTGCCGTAGCCCATGGTGCCGACATGGATGCCTGAGGCACCCTGTAAGCGCGACATCTTCGCTAGCACATACGCGGTATATCCGCGTTTTGCTGATGGCGAGGTTACTGCACCATGTCCTGCCCGGTGGTAGTGCAGATACTGGTTCGGGAACCAGCGTCGGGCCGTGGTAACCATTCCTGGCCCACCGACATAGCCGTCGACCAGGAAAGCGCAGTGGTCAGCGAACTCCCCGAATTCTGAAAGGATATACTCGCCCCGGGCGACCATCTCATTGTGACAGTCGGCCGTAATGTTGGCAGAGAATAGTTTGGCTTGGCCGGTATCATCCTGCGCTCGAGCCATGGCATCTACCACTAGCGGAATCACCTCTTTCATGGGCGCAAAGGTCTGGTTGCCCTGCGGTTCATCGTTTTTGATGAAATCACCACCCAGCCAAAACTGGTAGGCGGCTTGTGCGAAAGGTTTTGGTCTTAACCCAAGTTTCGGTTTGATGATTGTGCCGGCGATGTAGCCACCGTCTACGACAGGGCGTCCGAGAATCCGCCACAGATCGGATATATCCTTAGCGGGGCCATCAAACAACTGTACAGCTCTGGGTGGCATATAGAAGTCGTACATTTTGGCGTGCTCAATATCGCCCATGCCCTGGTTGTTACCAATCGTCAGGGTCAAAAATGAGGCAATCATCATTCGACCGTCGGTGATATTCCGATCGAACAGCTCCAACGGGTAGGCGATACGCATGTCTTCGCTGACTTCGTCGATGTAATAGACCAGGGCATCAACGCCCTTGGTAAAGTCATCGGTGGTGGAGACCTCCACGTTGGTGCCGGTGGAGGATTCAGCGGCAAAATGAGCGGCGCCCTCAAGGTAGCCCGTACCGGGCCTGGGCTTCATTCGGTAGGCACAAAGTATGTGCTGGCCCTCGCTCATCAGGGTCTGCTCGTCAAGACTGAGGTCTGCGTAACGACTGGATTGATTTAAAGCCACTGCCTTAGCTCCCGGGATTGTGCCGCCCTGATCTAAGCGGGTCTGACCAGCTCATTAAAGAATCTGAAGCGGCTGAGTTGATGGTCTCTAGTGGGTGAACGATAAAGTGAGAAAAACATAAATAAAAGTCAAATTAAATAATATTAAACATAAATAAAATATTATGAATAAGTCAGTTCCGGGAATGAGTGCCGGTTGCCCTTTTTTAGCAGGGCAGGCCCCTCGCTCATGGACGGGATACCGGTCGGGTTATCCCCCGCTGACCCAAGATCACCTCATTACCGTGGGCGGGGTTCAGGGGAATGTTGAGTGACAGAATCAGTGACAGCCCGGCGAGAACCGCACCGACCAGGAATACGCCTGACGGTGAATTCAGCCAGAGCACGCCCAAAATGGCGGGCAGAATCACCGCGGCGATGTGATTGATCGTAAAAGCGACCCCGGCGCTGGAGGCGATATCCGCCGGGTCGGCAATTTTCTGGAAATAGGTCTTGATGGCAATGGCCAGGGCAAAAAAGAAGTGATCGACGATGTACAACCCCGCGGCGATCTGAGCGTTGTTGACGAAAGCGTATGCAATAAAGACGATGACCAGGCCGGCGTACTCAAACACCAGGGCGGTTCGTTCACCCACGACGCCGATCAAGCGGCCGATCCTTGAGGCAAACAACGTGCTCAGTATGGCATTGATCAGGAATAAAACTGAGATAGCCGCGACGCTATAGCCAAATTTTTCAACCATCAGGAAGCCGGCAAAAACAACAAAAATCTGGCGCCGTGCTCCGGACAGAAAAGTAAGCGCATAGTAAAGCCAGTATCGTTTTCGAAGAACCAGTTGCCGATGTTGTCGGACCTTGGCCGGGAAAAGCGGGAAGAGCCGCCAGCAGACTAGGGCGATTCCCACGGTGACGCCGCCGCCGAGGATGTAGACGGCTTTGAAGCCCAGCCCGGCAATATCAAAGGCGAGCCAGATCACGGCGAAAGTCACGATTGAGGTGAACGAACCTACGGCAATGATCTGGCCGAGCACTTCAGGGGCTTTTTCCTTATCCAGCCACTGCAGGGACAGTGAGGTCTGGATGGTTTCATAGTAGTGATAGCCCACAGACATGAGCACTGTGGTGGCGTAAAGCCCAATCACGTTCGGGAAAAACCCCGTAAGCGCCGTTCCAACCCCAAGCAGTGCCAGCGAGATCAATGCGATGGTCTGCTCACGCAGTACGAACAACAGGAAGACCACAGCAAAAGCGAGAAAGCCGGGAACTTCGCGCAGACTCTGCAGGATGCCAATCTCAGCGCCGGTGAAGGCCGCCTGCTCAATAGCAAAGTTATTCAGCAGCGCCTGCCAGGTGGCGAAGCTGAGCGGCACGGCGCCGGCCATCAGCAGCAACAGGATGTCGGGACGGTTTCGATACTTTTTCAGGTTCACGGATTTATTGGTCTGTCCAGCAGAAAGACCGCTGGTGAGGACTGGAGGATAGAGGCAGCGGTGTTGCCGAGCACCCCATTATGGTTAAAGGACAGCGTGGATGATACATTTCCCGTCGCCCCACTGTTGTTAAACGCTGATGACTGAGCAAAAAAACACACTAACGCGCGTTGGCCTTTTTGTCACTTGCCTGGCCGACCTGATCCGCCCCAAGGTGGCCTTTGCCGCGGTGCATCTGCTGGAACAGGCGGGTTGTACTGTAACAGTGCCGCAGGCCCAGACTTGTTGTGGCCAGCCCGCATTGAACAGCGGTGACCAGGCCAGCACGCGAAAGATCGCACAAGGTGTTATCCGGGCATTCCAAGACTGTGATTACGTTGTGGCGCCCTCGGGCTCGTGTGCTGATACCCTGAGCCAGAAGTATCCTGAACTGTTTCGTCACGATCTTGAGTGGGCTGGTCAGGCGCGGGCACTGTCTGAAAAGACTTACGAGCTCACGAGATTTCTGGTTGAGGTTATGAAGGTCGAGCGAGTGAATGCTTCGTATAGCGGAACCTGCACGTACCATGATTCGTGTTCCGGGTTGCGTGGCCTGGGCATTCATAGTCAGCCCCGCCAACTGTTATCCAGCGTTAAAGGTCTGAAACTGAAAGAAATGAGTGATGCCAATGTTTGTTGTGGCTTTGGTGGGCTGTTTAGTGTCAAGTACCCGGACATATCCGGACGTATGGTGTCGGATAAGTGCACAAATGTCGGAAACACTGATGCCGATACGCTGCTCGGTGGCGATCTTGGTTGCCTACTCAACATCGCTGGACGCCTTAGTCGGGAGGGCTCGTCCGTCAAGGTCTTGCATGTGGCTGAGGTGCTGGCGGACATGACAGACGGCCCAGCTATCGGTGAGCCGGAGGCTGAATCTTGAGTACACCCGGGGTAAACGTGACCATCCCCTTCAAGCATCGTGCCCGACGCGCACTACATGATGAGACTTTGCAGCGTGCGATGAACAAGGCCGGGGGCGGTTTTGTTGACAAACGTCGCGAAGCTGCAGAGTGCTTACCCGAATTTGATGATGTCCGTGATGCCGCGAGGGATATCAAGGACCATGTACTGTCGAACCTCGACAGTTACCTGGAACTGTACGAGCAGAAAGTACAGGAGAATGGGGGCCAGGTCCACTGGGCACGTACGGCCGAGGAAGCTTGCCAGATCATTACTGCAATCTGCCGCGAATCCGAGGCAGAGCTGGTCGCCAAAGGCAAATCAATGGTAGCGGAGGAAATGGGCCTGACGGGGGCGCTGGAGGACGCTGGAATGAGGGTGGTCGAGACCGACCTTGGCGAGTACATCGTGCAACTGGCCGGCGAAACGCCCAGCCATATCATCGCGCCAGCCGTGCATAAAACCCGTGAGCAGATTACCGAACTCTTTCATGATCATCACGCCAAACTGGGTTTTAATGAACGGGTCACCCAACGTGCTGACATCGTCAACGAGGCCCGCAGTGTTTTGCGTGATGTGTTCATCGATGCTGATGTCGGCATCACGGGCGCCAATTACCTGATCGCTGAAACTGGCGCTAACGTAATCGTAACCAATGAGGGTAACGGGGATCTGACCAGTTGCCTACCACGGGTACAGATTGCGGTTGCGGGAATCGAAAGGGTTATTCCTTCGCTAGATGACCTGTCAACGTTTTTGCGTGTGCTGGCGCGTAGCGCAACCGGGCAGGAGATGTCGGCCTATACAACCATGTATGCGGGCCCACGCAGGAGCGACGACACTGAGGGACCGGTCGAGTACCATGTAGTGCTGTTGGACAACGGACGCTCTGCGATGCTGGGCGGTGTTTACCGGCCGATGTTGCGTTGCATCCGCTGTGGCGCGTGTATGAATCATTGCCCGGTATATTCATCGATTGGGGGTCATGCCTACGGATGGGTTTATCCTGGTCCAATGGGGTCGGTACTGACACCGTTGCTGAACGGTTTTGAAGGGGCTGTGGATTTGCCCAATGCCTGCACCCTCAATGGTCGTTGTAAGGCTGTCTGCCCGGTACGGATTCCTTTATCAGATCTGTTACTCGAGCATCGCGTCGAACAGCATCGCCGGGGATTAACCTCGCCTGTTGGACGATTACTTATCCGATCCTGGACGTGGTTGGCCCGTCGATCACGGCTGTACCACGGGGTGCTCGCGTTGCCGTTGTGGGTCATGCACCGAATGGGGCGCAAAGCCGGCGTGTTGCGCAAGTTGCCTTTCGTTGGCGGGTGGACTGCCAGTCGGGATTTCCCGGTGCCGGCAAGCCAATCTTTCCTGGCGCAATGGCGCGCTACCCGAAAGCGATTATGAGCGACGCTCGAACAGAGATTCTCGGGGCGGTCCGGTCCGCACTCGAATCCGGTGAGCCGCGCACTGCCGCTCATCTGAAGGAACTTAAGGCTCGGATTAAGCAATCTGTGCCGCACGTGCAACCACAGTTAGACGATGACCTGCTATCGCAGTTTTGCGGGAAGCACGTGGCTGTGCACGGCACTTATGAACGGGTCGAGCGATCGGAAGTGGCAGCCGCGGTCCTACGTCATCTTAAGGGCCTCGATATTCCACCGGTGCTACTTCTGGGTGGCGGGGTGATTCTGGATCAGGTGCAATGGCCCCAGGAGGTTGTCATTGAGCGTCGCCAGGCTCAAAAGGAGGATCGTGTTGCGGTCAGCGAAGCCTTCGCAGGCATTGCCGAGACCGGGACCTTGGTCATGCTATCTGGCGCAGACCGACCCAGTTCCCACAATTTTCTGCCCGACGATCACATCATTGTCATTGATCGCGCTCGCGTCGTGGGCCTGCAGGAAGATGCCTGGACTTGGGTCCGGGGCCTGCCGGGCCGCGGGCCGCGCGCCATCCAACTCATCACCGGCCCATCCAAGACCGGGGACATCGAGCAGACGATCCAATACGGCGCCCATGGCCCGCGCCGGGTACACCTGGTCGTCGTTGAAGACAGCGCCTGATTCTTGCCTTAGGCCCGGGCGGCTTTGTGTGATCCATGCTCCTGATGTTTGGGGCAGGGTTTCAGTATATGGTGGTAAGACCACTATACCAAAAGCCTGGTACTTAGCCTGGCCGACCTCTATGGTGCATGGCTTGAGGCAGGTATCGATGCTGTGGGTCGCGCTGGCGCGGGTTCGAAAGGGGTATAAGAAAATGTCAGGCCGATTCGCTTCCGTCTTAGAGTTAGCTTAGGGAGAAAATGATGTTTCAGGTCCGTATTCACGGCCGTGGTGGCCAGGGTGTAGTTTCGGCGGCCGAGATGATGTCAACTGCCGCCTTTCTTGAGGGGATGCACGCGCAGGCCTTTCCAAGCTTTGGTTCTGAGCGAACCGGCGCGCCCGTGGTCTCTTACTGCCGTATTGATGATAAGGAGATCCGCCTGCGTGAGCCGATCCTCGATCCCGACGCGGTCATTATCCAGGATCCCACGCTGTTTCAAGCCCTAGATGTATTTCAGGGTTTGGCCCCGGGCGGATTTGTTTTGATCAATTCA
>PBSU01000036.1 GCA_002726415.1 Acidiferrobacteraceae bacterium
CGCTGGTTGCAGTTGCGACGGATGCGCCATTGACTCCTGCGCAAAGCAAACGGCTCGCGATCATGGCGCACGATGGCCTCGCCCGTGCGTTACGCCCGGTACATGCACCGCAGGACGGTGATACCGTTTTTGCGCTTTCCACCACCGGTGCTGTGAGCGACACTGTCACAGCGACCGATGTGCTCGCCCGCATCGGGGCGCTCGGCGCTGACTGCACGGCCCGGGCGATCGCCCGCGGTGTCTTTGAAGCTGACAGCGCCGGCGTTGCTGTATCTTACCGGGATCACTTTGACACCGGAGTCAAAGGTAATCAATAGCCGGTCCCGGACTCAAGTATCAGCCTTAGCGATTGGTCGTGCCCCACTGATGCTAGCTGCTGGGTACGTTATTTGAAGCGCTCGGCCCGTATGCCGGCGGGCCATGCGTCAAAACCCAACAATCCAGTTACTTAAGCTGGGGCCGGAAACTACCAGTGAGTCGACCGCTCGGTATTCATGCAGCACTTTTTTGTGCCCGCGTCACCGGATGTTCCAGTGACAGGCTGACCTCGCCTGCGATTAAGGTTGCAATTGATCCGACAATTACCCAGATCTGCCAGAAGATCGATTGCTTGAACCTGCCTGGATTAGGTTAACTCTCCAGCGTGTCGCCGCAAGTCAGCGACAGACTGATGTCGCCAGCAATTATGGTAGCTACCGCACCATCATCACAGCGCAACTGGTAGCGCCCACTCGGGTCTACGCCCTCGCCTATCCCGACGAGCTTCTGCTGCGCTGAAAAGGCGCTTACTTTCTGGCCAGAAAAAACATCCAGCGCGTTCCATCGGTCCCGTTGGGCTATAAAACCCACGCTTTCAAATTGTTTGACCGCCTGGGCCAGGTCCGCCAGGATCGAGGCGATCAAATCGGTACGCTGGGGCACAATGCCCCCCAACTGAGTGGCAAGATCAGTTATCGGCTGACCCGCATTCAGATCAGCCAGACTCGGGTCATAAAGATTGATACCCACCCCAATCACCACACCGGCATCTTCGCCGGTTCGCGAGTTGACCTCTACCAGTACTCCTCCGAGCTTACCGGCAGGGCACAACAGATCGTTTGGCCATTTAAGACCGATGTCGACAGCCCCCAAGGAGTGCAGTCGATCCGCAATGGCCACGCCAACACAAAGGCTGAGCCCGCTCAACTCGACGGCGGCTTTTTTAAAGCGCCACCCCAGCGAGAGCATAAGATGACAATAGGGAGCACCCTGCCAGGCACGCCCACGGCGACCCCGCCCAGCACTTTGGTACTCCGTCACACAGGCCCGGCCATGGATATCATGGCCTGCCCCTTGCGCACGAGTTAACCAATCACTGGTTGAATCCACCGCATCCAGCAGCACCACCTCCTCCACAAAAGGAAAACCGCTGAGCGCCAATGCCCGCTTGAGATGAGACAGATCGATTGGCGCTAAGGCAAAAGCTAACTGGTAACCTCGTTCGGGTTTTCCACACAACGGAAGGCCGTCCTGCTCCAGCTCAGACAAAAGCGCGCTGACTCTGGCCTCACTCAAGCCGGTCAGTTGCCCCAGTTCAACCTTACTGGCTGGCTTGGTCGTGCTGAGCGCCCGCACGAGCCGGGCGCGTTCAGCCATCATTTCGGTTTTTGCCCAGCTGGTTTCTCAAGCGCTCGAGCTTTTCACCGATCTTGATCTCAAGGCCTCGATCGGCTGGATGGTAAAAACGCTGCCCGGCAAGCCCCTCAGGCAGATAGGTCTCGCCCGTTGCATATGCTTCGGGCTCATCGTGCGCGTAGCGGTAACCCTCACCGTGCCCTAGTTCCCGGGCAAGTCGGGTCGGGGCATTGCGAAGATGCATTGGTACCTCCTGCGTGCCGGTGTCCTGTGCTGCCTTGGTTGCGGCATTCAAGCCCTTGTAAACCGCATTGCTCTTGGGTGCGCAGGCGAGGTACACCAGGGCCTGGGCAATGGCCAGTTCACCCTCGGGCGAGCCCAGACGTTCATAGGTCTGGGCTGCATCCAGGGTCAGGCTGAGCGCCCGCGGATCGGCATTACCCACATCCTCGCTGGCCATTCTAATAGCGCGCCGGGCGATATAGCGCGGGTCACAGCCACCATCAATCATCCGGGCAAACCAGTACAGTACTGCATCCGGGTCTGTGCCCCGCATCGATTTATGCAGGGCCGAGATCTGGTCGTAGAAAAGGTCGCCACCCTTATCAAAACGGCGCAAAGGTGTACCGATGACCTCGGGCAGTACCTCGTCGGAAAGCTCATGCCCATCGCTGGTGATCGTTGCAAACTGCGATCCGATCTCAAGAAAATTCAACAGACGGCGTGCATCACCATCGGCCGCGGCCAGCAGGCAATCGCGGCCATAATCTGACATGGTCAGGTTCAGCTGCCCCAGGCCTCGATCGCAATCCGACAACACACGCTCCAGAAGAGATTGCAGATCTTCCCGGCTCAAGGCTCTAAGCACATAGACCCGAAGCCGTGAAAGCAAAGCGTTGTTAAGCTCAAATGCGGGGTTCTCAGTTGTGGCGCCAATAAGCACCAGAGTGCCATCTTCCACGTGCGGCAAAAATCCATCCTGTTGGGCTTTGTTAAAGCGATGGACTTCATCAACAAAAAGGACAAGTTTGCCCGGCAGCGCTTTCGCCTCGGCCACGACCTCGCGCACATCCTTTATTCCCGCCGTAACAGCTGAGAGCACCTGAAACCGGGCATCGCAATAGTGCGCCACCATCCGGGCCAGAGTAGTCTTTCCTGTCCCGGGTGGTCCCCAAAGCACCATTGAATGCACATGTCCTTGGGTAAGCGCCTCGCGCAGGGCGGATCCTGGCCGGATCAGGTGAGATTGGCCGACAAACTCCTCAAGGCTTTTTGGCCGCATCGCCTCTGCCAAGGGCTGATAATCCGATGCAGCAGGAGATACATTCACAAAAACCTTTCCCCCGTTTCGCTCTCCTGGGCACACCCATACCTCAAAATCATGGGCTTCACCCTGGGATTCTCTTTATGCCGCGTCATGGTTATATATTGATATCGCATCCCTTCCCGGACAAACCGGGCTTCCTTTGTCATAACGTCCCTCTTTTTGGGGAGGAGGTGTTCGGTGGTATTCAAAGGCCCGGTGGCGTATTAACAAGACAGGGTGACCGATAAGGCACCCAGTCTACCGATTTCATCACAATAGCTCACGATATCCTCAGAGGTAACGAGTGGCGTGTCATCAAAAGCGATCACTCAGCGCCACACCGCTTGGCCCAACCGACCCGGCACCCGTGCTGCAGTTGCATCCTTGCTCAGCATTTCTGGATGGCCCGAAACGTCAGATTGAGCCGGGGTGCAACGTGGCGGGCCGTTTTGGGCACACTGTGACGCCATGCGCGCTGGGTCCCCGCGCCCATAATCAGCAAAGAACCATGCTCAAGCACGATCTCCTGTACGGGCAGATCCTTGCGCCGGCGGTGGCGTAACAAGAAACGCCGCTCACCACCCAGGCTGACAGAGGCAATGATGGGATCAGAGCCCAATTCTGCCTCGTCGTCGCTATGCCAACCCATGCTATCGGCCCCGGACCGGTAATGATTCAGCAACGCGCCATTGAAACGGTGTGGGCAGAACGTCATCAGTCGTGAGCGCAACTGATCCAATTCATCCAGCCAGGGTAAAGGCAGATTTTCAGTACCGGAATAGCGGTACACCACCCCATGATCACCGTACCAGGCAGCCTGGCGCGGCGAATCGAGCCAACGGCCGTAGACAAATACCCGCGGCACATGCCACGTCACTTTTTCTATGAGTGTTCGGCATAAACGAGATGCATCGGCAGGCTGCAAGAATGAAGGCCAGTATTCGAACTCACCATCCTCGATGGGCAACCGTCCTGTCGCTCTGATGCGACAGGGTTGACGCCGACTAGATGGTGATCGAGACAATACAACTCCCCGGGCAACTACCTTCGATTAGCCGGGCTAGTCATTGGCCGGCTCAGCAACAGCCGCCGCTAACGGCGACATCACAAAAGCGGCCCCCGTTGAAAAACCAGTGACCGGATCAAAACTGGCTACCGAGGGGCAACCAAACAGACTGGGGTAAACGCCATGCTCGGCCGTCGTCAGTTTATCTACGCGGGCGGCCATGTTTTCAAGCAACAGCGGATCAAAGGCGGCATCCGCCACAACCTGCCCTGTCCCACTGACATCAATACGTGGCTGGTGCATAGCCTGTTCAGGATCCAGGGAAAAATCTGTGATGAAAGAAATCAGCTGCATGACAGAGGGCACGATCCGACGCCCGCCCGAAGCCCCCACCGCCATAACGGATCCCGATGGTTGCCTCACAATCGCCGGGCACATATTACACAAGGGCTGCTTGCCTGGTGCCATTGAGTTGGGCCTGCCTGGCTCGGGATCGAACCACATGATCCCGTTGTTCATCAGGATTCCGGTATCGGGTAGCAGCAGCCTTGATCCAAATACGGATAGCAGCGTCTGGGTCAATGCAACGACATTGCCTTCGCGATCAGTCACATTAATGTGGGTAGTACAAGCCGGTGCCCGGCCATCGGGGCTGTCCCCCATCTGAGAAAGTCGGTGTGCATAGGCCGTTCGCAGGCTGGCAGCCGTGGCGGCGTAGAACTCGGCATCAGGCTGTGCAGGCGGGCTGAGTAAACGCTGTTCGAGTTCGGCCAGCGCCTGACACAGGCTGGGGCCGCCACAAAGCCCGGCTGGGGTATAGACGATCGCATCACGGTAGTTGGCCCCGGGTAATTCCTCGCAATACACCTGGTAGGAGGCAAGATCCTCGGCCGACATCCTGATGCCCACCGCTGCGGTATCGGCCAACAATCGCGTTGCCAGTTCGCCTTTATAAAAAGCGGCCGGGCCCTGATCCGCAAGGTCCCGCAGGGTTTGGGCAAGACCGGTGAGTTCGATAACCGGGGGAAGACCTGCCCAGTGCCCCATCGGTACCTGACCATCTGGAAGGTATACCGAACGCGTTGAGTCGAACCGGGAAAGATCTGCAGCGCTGGAGGCAATCTTGAGACTTGAGTACCAATCGACCGTCAGGCCCTGGTCGGCCAAGGCAATGGCTGGCGCGAGAAGTTGTGGCCACGATAACGTACCAAAACGCTGAACTGCCTCGGCCATGCCTGCCACGAAACCCGGTACCGCGACTGAGTAGGGCCCCAGCACATTGCGGTTATCGCGCACCCCGGGCCAGGCAAAAAGATCCGAATCAAAGCCGACACTAAGCGGGTAATCTGCCGGATCAAGCTCACCGGGAGCACGCACCCCAAACTCCAGGGCATAACTGCGTTTCTCGCGGGCCAGATAAACCGTCATGAAGCCACAACCACCCAGCCCACTCATCCAGGGTTCAACTGCCCCCAGGGCAAAGCCGGTGGCAATCGCGGCATCCACGGCATTGCCACCCTGCGCCAGCACCCGGGCCCCGGCCTGGGCAGCCTGCGCGTGCTGGGCTACCACGATTCCTCCCTGAGCGTGAAGCGCAGGCTTGCGAACGGACCAGTGCTCCATGAATTACCTAGGGGTGAGGGCGGCGCTTACGAGTGACCGGCCGAATCGAACACGAGTTAACACCGCGGTATATGCCCACATCATATGCGGAGTATCTTCCCCGGGTTCATGATGTTATCCGGGTCCAGGGCCTGCTTGATCGTGCGCATGACACTGACGGCTTCACCATGTTCGGCCACCAGAAAATCCAATTTGCCATAGCCTATCCCATGCTCACCGGTACATGTGCCCCCCATTGCCAGGGCACGCATGACCATGCGCTCATGCAGATCCTGGGCTCTTTGGCTCTCCTCAGGATCGCCTTTATCCACCAGCAGGCAAAGATGAAAGTTGCCATCTCCCACATGGCCGACAATAGGTGCCATTAGTTTGGATTCGCGTATATCCTGTTGTGTTTCACGAATACATTGGGCTAAGTGTGAAATGGGCACGCAGACATCGGTGGCCCAGATCTCTCCGTCCGGGCGCAACGCCTTGCTGGCGTACGCCGCATCGTGACGCGCCTGCCACAGTCGGCTGCGCTCCTCGGTATTAGTGGTCCACTCAAAATTGTCCCCACCGGACTCCGACGCGATCTCCTGAACCATCTGCGACTGCTCTTCTACTCCCCGGCTGGTGCCATGAAACTCCAGAAACAGGGTCGGGGCAACCGTAAGATCGGTTTTTGAGTAACGGTTAATTGCGTCAATCTGCGGTTCATCCAGCAGTTCCATGCGGGCAATAGGAATGCCGTACTGAATCGTGGCTATAGCCGTGTTAACCGCGCTATCCACGTCTGGAAAAGTGCATACCGCAGAGGAAATTGCCTCTGGAATCCCATAGAGCCTTAGCGTAATTTCGGTAATCACCCCGAGTGTTCCCTCGGAGCCGACAAACAGCCGGGTGAGATCATAGCCGGCAGCCGATTTACGCGAGCGCCTTGAGGTCTGAATGACTCGGCCATCGGCCAACACCACCGTCAGTGCCAACACGTTCTCACGCATGGTGCCGTAACGCACCGCATTCGTACCGGAGGCCCGGCACGCCGTCATGCCCCCGATCGAAGCATCGGCACCAGGATCAATGGGGAAAAACAGGCCACTGTCGCGCAAGTGTCGATTTAACTGTTTTCGGGTAACGCCAGGCTGGACCACCACGTCCAGATCATCCGCGTGCAGCTCGATCACCTGATTCATCTCCTGCAGGTTAATCGAGATCCCTCCCTGCAGTGCCGCTACATGACCCTCCAGTGCCGTGCCCGTGCCGTAGGGGATCACCGGAACCTGGTGTTCAGCACACAAGACAACAATCTGGCTGACCTCCTCAGTGGTATGAGGGGTCACAACGGCATCCGGCGGTATACTGGCGTGGAAAGATTCATCCTTACCAAAACGCTCACGCACCGCGGGTGCTTCGGATAATCTCTCCCCGAACTGAGCGTGCAACTTCGAAATCACGTGTGTGACGGATGCTGCCTGGTTGGCTTTTTTGGCTTGACTCCCCATGAAAAATCCTCAACCTACCCTTGTCGTTTAAGTATATCTCCGGTCATTCGTGAATACCTAGCCTCACTCACCACAGCCGGCTTTGATAAAATTGCCCATTCAATAACTTTGATCTGGTATCACTGTAAAACTCTTGTCCAAACTTAACGTCATAAACAGAAACGGCGATTCCGCTCCCTTTTTGCGCGGTATCCTGACACGTTCTTTACAGAAGGTCGGATTGACGTTCTCGGAGGCTTACGGCGCAGCATCGATAGTACGAAATCAGCTGGCATCCAAAGAAACCATTATCACGGCGCAGATCAGAGAAGAGGTTTCCCAGGTGCTTGCCGCGCAATTTGGTCCGGCAACCGAAGAGCAATACCGGCTTTCGCGCGGGCAACCGATCTGGATACGGGTTTACCGCAAGGATGGTGACGATGTCTGGTTTTCACGCACCATCTTCCGTTATCGCCTCGAAATCTGCGGGATCAGTCACTCCACAGCCGAGGAACTGGCCCATAGTGTCCATGAACGCCTGGTCAGTGAATATCCCGGTGGCATTGACCGTGAGGATTTGCATCGGCTGGCCTGCCAGATGGTACTGGCCCAGACTGGCGATTATTTCGCGAGAAACCTTGAGGCCTGGCACAAACTGGCGCAAAGTGACAGAACGCTCGTCATTCTGATCGGTGGAGCGCCCGGCGTTGGCAAAAGTGCCATGGCGGCCCACATCGCGACCCGCCTGAACATCACACGGACTCAGTCAACAGATATGCTGCGCGAGGTGCTGCGCACACTCCGCCCACCAGAACTAGTACCGGAGTTGCACTTTTCGAGTTTTGAAGCATGGCGGGCACTGGACCCGGACGCCGGTAAGGATACGACAGCGGCACGGGTTGAAGAAGGCTATAACCGTCAGGCGAATGAAGTCGAGTTGGCAGTCCGGGCCCTGCTCGAACGATCCCAACAAGAGCAACTCTCCATCATTATCGAGGGTGTCCATATCCGGCCCTCGATCGTAGAGCGGTTATCACTGGATTCCGATGTCATCGTCGTTCCTCTGCTACTCGCGGTAAATCGCAAAAAGACATTGAAAAGTTTCTTTAAAGGGAGATCGCTAACCGCACGGCGACGTGGTCGCAAGCATTACCTGGATAACTTCGATGCTATCTGGCAATTGCAGGAGACTCTGACCCACCAGGCAGAACATTCCGGGATACCCATCGTAATCAATGACGAGGAGGAAACAAGTACCTCGGTTCGGGTATTCTCCCTTATCGCCTCGGCCGTAGCTGATTGCGTGTTAACAGACCAGGACTAACCCCCCTTCTTTGTCTTTCAGTTAACCCGCCTTTTGCGCTACCATACCGCCTGCTGTATTCCCTATACCATCCCTGAATCTGTGTAACACGACCGACCGAACCCCATCTTGGGTCGGATTGCAACGGGTACTGACGCGAGCAAAGTCTTATTAATGAGTAGAAAGAACCGCCAAAACAAAAACGCAAAACGTAAACCTGCACTCGTCCCAGGCGAAACCCAGGCTGACAAAGCGGATCGGCATATCCTCTATGAGCGTGCGGTCCAGTGTGTTGAATCTGAAATCGACATGGTCGATGAGACATTCGAAACCCTGAGAGGCCGCAAAGCCGTCACGCTGCGGGAGGATTTCTGCGGTACCGCCAACACCAGTTGTGAATGGGTGCGGCGGCGGCAAGGTAACCAGGCCTGGGGCATAGATCTCGATACCGAGGTACTCGGGTGGGGCAAAACGAACAAGGTAGGCGCCCTGAACAGCACCGATGCGGGCCATATCACGCTTTTAAACGAAAATGTCCTAACAGCTCAGACGCCTTCCGTCGATATGATCCTGGCTATGAACTTCAGTTACTGGATCTTCCAGACACGAGCAGGACTCAAGGAATATTTTGCCCGGGTACACGAGTGTCTCGTGGATGACGGTGTTCTGTTTCTGGATTCTTACGGTGGCTATGAGTCATGTCGTGAAATGGAGGAAGAAACTGACCACGACGATTTTGTCTATGTCTGGGATCAGGATCGATACAATCCGATTACCGGAGAAATGCAATGCTACATCCATTTCAAGTTCCCGGATGGGTCCAAGCTGAAACGCGCCTTTAGTTACAACTGGCGCCTGTGGACTCTGCCAGAACTTCGCGAAGTGCTCACCGAAGCGGGATTCAAACGCGTATTGATCCACTGGGAGGGCACTGACTCCAAAACCGATGAAGGTGACGGTGTCTTCACACCTACAGAGGATGGCGAGGCCGATGCTGCATTTATCTGTTACATCTCGGCCGAAAAATAAAGCGCTACCAGACGGTTTTCATCGCACCTCCGTCGACCACCAGAGTTTCGCCATTGATGTATGCTGCTGCATCGGACAGCAGGAAAGCGCCAGCCTTGCCAAATTCGTCGGCCTCACCAAAACGGCCCAGAGGCACAGTGGCGGCCCGCTCAGCCCACAACTTATCAATAGGTTGACCGGTCTTCTCTGCCTGGGCCTCCATAAGCCCTTTGAGCCGATCGGTGTTCATGGCGCCGGGAACCAGGTTATTGACCCGAATACCCTTCACGGCCAGTTCACGCGAAAGACTCTTGGCCAGGCTCGTCACGCCTGAGCGCATCACATTAGAGAGCAGCAAGACATCTATCGGTTCTTTCACTGAAGATGAGGTAACGGTCACGATAGACCCGCCGCCTCGTGAACGCATCGAGGGCAACACGGCGCGAATCATTCGCACCGCACTCAGCAGAGTCAATTCGAACGCGCGCTGCCACTGGGCATCATCAAAATCATCAAAGCCCCCAGCGGGTGGACCGCCCGCATTGACCACCAGGCCGTCTATCCCGCCAAACTGCGAGATTGTGGTATCACGCCAATCCAGAATTGAGCCTGGATCCAAAGCATCAAACTGACATGAGATAACCTGCGCACCGGTCTCTTCACGCAGTTTTTGTGCGCTCTCATGCACGCGCGGTTCGGTCGGCGCTGCAATACAGACTCGGGCGCCGGCACGGGCGACCTCCCGGGCAATGCCGTATCCCAGTCCACGACTGGCAGCGGCCACCATAATACTTTTATCGCGCAATCCCAAATCCATAATCTTCTCCATAGTCAAATAATCGGTGCTGGCCGGTACGTACTTGCCAGGTCTGAACGCGCCTCTTATTATTACCGAATAAATGTATGGTTTTAGGAGGCGACACCGTGATCATCAACCATATCGGCGGAATACTGAAAAATCCAGCCGAGCACTGGGAGATCGTGAGTCAGGAAAACCGCTCGGTCAGCGACCTTTTTCTTGGCTACATTCTTATTCTTGGCGCAATACCCCCCATTGCAGGCCTGATCGGCACCACCCAGTTCGGCTGGTCTTTTGGGGCCGGTGCCACGGTCAAACTGACCTTCATCAGTGCACTAAAAATCAGCATCGCCTACTACCTGGCTATTCTCGTGGCAATCTATACCCTGGCAAAACTCATTCAGTGGATGTCGAGAACCTATGGCGGCGAGCAGTCGCTTGAGCGCTGCCTGGCGCTGACCGCTTATGCGGCGACCCCGATCTTTTTAGTGGGCATTCTGCAGGTTTACCCCGTAATGTGGGTGAACTACGTGCTCGGCCTGCCGGTACTGGCGTATACGATCTACCTGCTCTACACCGGAACCCCGATCATGATGCGCATTCCCCGTGAGCAGGGTTTTCTTTTCTCAAGTGCGATCCTGGCAGTTGGCCTCGTAGCGCTGGTCGGTCTGCTGGCGAGCACCGTCATGCTTTGGAGTGCGGGTATTCAGCCCGAATTTACTCATTAACACCCGGCCCAGCGGCCGGTCACCCCGCGGTATTTGGCAGTCGAGACAATTAGCGATTGCACCGGATCAACGAAGGCACTAATGTTGCCTGCTCAATCTTTTTTGATTCAACGCATCTATGCCCCTTGCGCCCGACCCGACTCTCATACGTTTTGCCGAATCGCTCGCCGATCACGCCCGCCAGATCACTGAAAAATTTTTCCGCCAGGACCATGGGGTATCGGCCAAGTCTGATGGCACCCCCGTCACCGTCGCCGACCTTGAGATAGAGCAACACCTGCGAGCGACCATTGCCCAGCACTACCCGGAGCACGGGGTATACGGCGAGGAAGAAGGGCTAAGCGGGGCTGATACCCATTGGTTATGGGTCCTGGATCCGATCGATGGCACCAAGAGCTTTACGACCGGCAAGCCTACCTTCGGCTGCCTGATCGCCCTGCTTTACCAGCGCAAGCCGGTGCTGGGTGTTATCGATATGCCGGCCCTGAATGAACGCTGGATCGGTATTGCTGGGCACGCCACCCGGCACAATGGTCAGCCCTGCAACACCGCATCAACCGCCACCCTGGCACAGGCCACCCTGAATGCCACCACACCTGACATGTTCGACCCGCAGGAATGGCGCCAGTTTACGAAAATGAGCAAAGCGGTCCGTTTTCGCCAGTTTGGAACCGATTGCTACGCCTACGGCCTGCTCGCGCTGGGTTTTACTGATCTGGTGATGGAGGCAGGACTGGGCTGTTTTGATTATCTGGCCCTGGTGCCGGTGGTAGAAGGCGCCGGTGGCTGTATCAGCGACTGGCATGGCCAGCCCCTGACTTTCGACTCCGCGGGGCAGGCTCTNGCCAGCGCCAACCCGACCATTCATGCCCAGGCNCTGCGCCTGATCGGCTTACAGTCATGAATGAACAACTCAGAACGGGCTGTGCTACCTTTATTNGGGCTTTTCTCCTGTGTGTATTGCTTGCACCCACTGGGGGCTTGGCAGATCAGAACCACCCCGGCCTTGACCCGCTGTTTACCCAACTGAAAACAGTCTCTGACCAGGTCAGTGCGGACCGAATTACCGGCGAGATCTGGGGCCTTTGGCGGCAGGTTGACGACAATGGCGCAGCAACCGCCCTGGCCCAGGGCACCCGCGCCATGTCATCCCAGCGCTATCGGGAGGCCTATCATTACTTCAGCGAAGTGATTGAGCGGGCACCGGATTTTGCCGAAGGCTGGAACAAGCGCGCCACGGTCCTCTACCTGGCCGAGGCCTACGACCGGTCAATTCAGGATATCAAGGAAACCTTGCGTCGTGAGCCCCGCCATTTTGGCGCTCTCTCCGGGCTGGGTCTGATCTTCCTGCACCAACGTCAGTACGCCCCGGCGGCAAACGCCTTTCGCAACGCCCTGGCGATTAACCCGCATCTCCCCCGCATTCGCAGGGCACTCGACCAGCTCGAACAACGCCAACGCGCAGTGGACGAAGAGAACACGATCTAGGCAGTTTCAGGCCCAGGCCAGACGCGGGCCGACAGCCAGGCAGACAAATCGGCCAGCTCCTCAGGCGACACACTATGCGGTATAGGATAGGTCTGCCAGCTGACATCACAGCCGTTATCCTCCAGAACCTGGCGGCTGGCCTCTCCCAGCGGTAGCGCCAGCACCGGATCAAACAGGCCATGGGCGAGGAAGATCGGTGTTCTTAATCCCTCCGGCTGGGCATGTTGGGCAAATTGTTGTGACAGCGGCAGGTAGGTCGACAAGCCCACAACTCCGCCCAGCGGCTCAGTGCCGTGCAGACCATAATGCAACGCGACCGCCCCACCCTGAGAGAAACCGCCGACCACGATACGCGATCGGGGCACACCCCGGGCGATCTCCCGATCAACCAGTGCATCGACTATCCCGGCACTTTCTTCCAGGCCAACGGCATCCTCCTGTTTGACGATTTCCATACCGGTAAGGTCATACCAGCCGCGCATAACCATGCCGCCGTTTAGCGTAATCGGCCGGCGCGGGGCATCGGGCAGGATAAAACGGATGGGTAGGTCTGGAGGCAGGCTGAGCATCTGCGGCAGTTGCTCAAAATCCCGGCAATCGGCGCCAAGGCCATGCAGCCAGATAATAGAAAAAGCCGGCGCGGCGCCGGTCTCAATCTCAAGGGGTGTAGTCTCAGGTTCGTTCATATTGACAGCACGTTACTTTTCTTAGATTGTAACGGCAACTATCCCCTTAGAAACAAATTAAAGTGACAACGATATCTCCTTATAGATGACGGATTCGAGGACCCTTGGCCTGAACAACAAACTACTACCGACGTATACCGACGTGGTCTCGGCAGCCGGGCGCCTTGGCGGCACTGCCCGCAAGACTCCGACACTGGCCCAGACCCCACTTGATGAGCAACTGGGCGCACGGCTTTTTTTAAAATGCGAAAACCTGCAGCGGATCGGCGCGTTTAAGTTTCGCGGTGCCTGGAACGCCATGAGCCAACTCAACGCTGTTGAACGGGCGCGCGGTGTCATTACGCAATCTTCAGGTAATCATGCCCAGGCGATCGCACTGGCCGGGAGTCTTCTGGGTATCGACACCACCGTGGTCATGCCCGACAACGCACCGCAGATCAAGCGCGCCGGCACCGAGCGTTATGCCTCTTCGGTGGTGACCTACGACCCAACGACAACCAAGCGTGAGGATCTCACCCGCGACATGATCGAAGAGACCGGGTGCACCTTTATTCCCCCCTTTGACCATCCGCACATCATTGCCGGCCAGGGAACCGCAGCAATGGAGCTGATCAACAACTGTGGCCCATTAGACGCACTGCTGGTGCCCTGTGGCGGAGGCGGCCTTCTCAGTGGCTGCGCGTTGAGTGCTCGCGCCCTCTCGCCGGGCTGTCGGATCATTGGTGTGGAGCCCGAGAACGCAGATGATGGGTTCCGTTCTTTTCGCAGTGGTCGCATCGAGCGAATCGAAAACCCCCAGACCATCGCGGATGGCACCCGCACCGAATCACTGGGTGAGATTACCTTTGCCCTGATACAACAGGCCGTCGACGACATGGTCTGCGTTTCTGAACAAGCAATCATTGAGGCCACAAGGCTGCTGTTCGAGAAGACTCACCTGGTCGTGGAACCCTCCGGTGCGCTGGGCCTGGCCGCATTGATAAGCGGCGTGGCCAGGGTCAACGGCCGGGTTGGTGTCATCCTGAGCGGCGGTAATATCGATGCACCGCTGATGGCTCAGATTCTCAACGGTGAGATATAAGGCAACCCCACAATTCTATGAGCCAGGGCTGCCCGCCCCAGGCCGAATCAGTCGCCGGTATTGAGCGGAATCGTAATGACCCCCGAGGTTTGACCTCCTTCGCCCGAGGAGTTGATTAACTGTTCTACGGGCGGGCGCAGACCGCTGAACCACCATGCGGCGAAAATCACGATCAGGACCAGTAAGGTCCCAATGACTGTTTTGCGCCAGGGCATTGTGCGCGGTGTCGAGAACTGCAGCCACCGCCGGCCTTTTTTCTCCCTGAAAGCCTCTTTGCCGATCACCGGCACCACCGATCCGATGCTGCCCGCTACCCCACCATCAGCACTACCCAATACCTCAGTTTCATCAATTTCCATTAACCGTGCGTAAGCGCGCAGATATCCCCGGACAAAAATGGCCTCAGGCAAAGCTGCGTGATCGCCCGCTTCGAGTGCACGGACGACATCGACCGTCAGATTGAGGTTTGCGGCCACATCCTCGAGCGTCCAATGATGGCCCTGGCGGGCCTTACGCAGCCGCTCTCCGGGTGCCAGAGAGGAATCTGAAGTTGGAGGAGTGTTCGCCATAGCAGGTACGGTTCTATCAACCAGAAGCATCAGTACTATAGCATTCGATCAATACAAAACCGTGGCCCAGGATCAGGAGATGCTGTACGCCCCGGTCCCCACGGCAATCAGCGAATCAGCATCGTTGTGCAACTCCATTCGGGTGACGGCTACTTTGCGACCCGTGCGCAGGACAAAGCCTTTGGCTGAAAACGCCTTGCCCAAACCAGGGCGCAGGTAATCCACCCGCAGGTCTATAGTGCCCAGCTGAGAGAACTTATCCGCCTCATCCTCAAGCGACTGCACCCCTTCGCGTTTGAGCAGTGAAATAAATGCAACCAGACCCCCCACCACATCCAGGACGCTGGAGATCACTCCTCCGTGCAGGCTGCCCCGAGTGAAATTACCCACCAGTTCGTCACGCATCTCAAAGCGTACGATCACATCAGGCTCACCCAGGCTCTCAATCCGCAGGCCCAGCACCCGGTTAAACGGTATGCGCTCTTCAAAAACCCGGGCCGCATCCAACAATGTCTGCGGGGAGATTTCACCTGCCGGTAACTGGGGCGCCATCTGTTCGATCCTTTGCTTTAATTAATTAGCCCGCACCTTATCACGACAGGAGGCGTTTTTATCCGATACAACAAGCTGGGGCTGGTGGTCAAGAACTGGAACGTGGGATAAAATTGGCCCGCAACATTATCGGTTGCTGTGGGGCCGTAGCTCAGCTGGGAGAGCGTCGCGTTCGCAATGCGAAGGTCGGGAGTTCGATCCTCCTCGGCTCCACCAATTCCTCCCTTGCGTTATCAGT
>PBSU01000037.1 GCA_002726415.1 Acidiferrobacteraceae bacterium
TGCCGATCTTCATTTAAGCGCTATTCCAAATCAAGGTAACTGGTTCACAGAATTTCTTTGTCATCTAGTGGCACTGATGCAAACCGCGGACGCGTCGAATTCCAATGCTTACAGCCTGGGCACTGCCAATGCAGTGTCTTGCCGAGAAAACCGCAGAACCGGCACTCGTATCCCGGTCGATCCGTCAGTATTTTTTGGATGGCCTGTTGGAGTAATCGAACGTCAGTGAGTTTTAGGGCTTGGGGTGGCCCTTCTTTCCGCAACTGCAAAAGGCGATGCACTCCGACCAAGCTGGCTGTCTCGCTAACCCACAACAGCAACGCTTCTTCGGCTTCGCCCACGCTCTTTTCTGATGCGAGGTGGTCGATCAACATCAGGTGGAGGCGTTCGTCTCCACTTGCCGCCACTGCCTGATCTAGGAAGCGCCAGAAAAGAGATTCATCATCTAGCGCGTTTGCACTTCCTTTCACCAGGTGCACCACCTCGAACAGAAACTCGGGATGATCTTCGCCCAGTCGTGTCCACGAATCGACTGCCTCCCGGTGCATTCCTTGTGAAGCTTCTAATCTGCCCTGCAAAATCAGGGCCCGTGCACAGCCGGGGTCCAGAGCCAAGGCCTGAGACACCTGTTTTTCTGATGAGCGGTTATCTCCCACACTCAAATATCTTTCTGCTAGCTCACAGTGATAGTGGGCGATAACGATGTCGAGTTTTTCGCCGGTCAAAACATTCAAACGTGTCGCGGCCCCAATTGCGCTCTCCCATTCTTTTTCGCTCTCATAAACCTGAACCAACAGACGCAGCGCCGGTTCGCGCAATTGTTGAAAAGATCCGGATTCGACCAATAGATTCTCTGCCCGATCCAACAAACCGGCCTTAAAATAATCATTGGCAAGCTCAAATAGCACTTGACCCTTTTTATCTCCAGTCAGGCCAGGCCGCGCGATCAGGCCCTGGTGTAATTGCGTGGCACGCTCAATCTCGCCGCGACGCCTGAACAGGCTCCCCAAAGCAAGCTGAATTTCCAGGCTTTCATCGTGCTCTTCCAGAGCCTCAACCAGAACATCCAATGCTTTGTCATGCTGTTCGTTGAGCAGAAAGTTGAGACTTCGAAAGTAAGCGTCCGGCGTAGTCGGGGATGAGCTTTGCCCATCGGACTGAGGGTAGCGCCGGCGCGCGGCGAACCAGCCCGATAGTGCTGCGACCGGCAGTAGCAACAGCCACGCTGGATCCATCGCAATTACTGCGGCGCGGTGGGTGGGGCCGCCTCTTTTACCTGATGAGACTGAGCCCGCTGGAGCTGGCGCAACTGGCGCCTTAAGCTAAGGTGCCGGAAAAAGCCGGGCACAAGACCCAAGACAAATCCCACGATAACGGCAACGAGAAGCGCCAGTACGACTGGCCCCTCCCAGATGATTCCGAAATAGTAGTGAAGTGACACAACCTGTGGGTTCTGGACCGCAGCTGTCACCCCAAACACAGCTATCCCAAGAAGCACGGTAACGCCCAGAATTTTTTTCACCATTGCCGGCCTGCTCTCGTCAACACTCCGGGAAACCTAGAAAGATCGAATCCGGTCACGCGTACTTTCGTCTGCCTTTTGCTCGTTTACGGCGGGATTCCACGCTCGCTGGCGCCGGATCAGTCCGCTGTCTGGCCCAGCTTCCCGGCTGGTGGACCCTCGCGATTGACTCGTTCGCGAAGCATACGTCCGGGCTTGAAGTGTGGCACGAATTTACCTGGCACCTCGACGGCCTCACCCGTTTTGGGATTCCTGCCAGTTCGCGGCATCCTGTAGCGCAGGCCGATGCTCCCAAAGCCCCGGATCTCAATGCGGTCCCCTGCGACCAAGGCCCGTCGCATGTGCTCAAGTACCGCGTTCACAGAGAACTCCACATCGCGGGGAGGCAGGTGCGGCTGCTCCTGCGAAAGGCGCTCTATGAGCTCTGACTTGGTCATGGTTCCCATGTGGCCTGCCCTAGGCTAAAACGACCTCAACTGTCCTGCTTTTCTAATTCTTCCTTGAGTTTGTCTCCAAGAGAGGTTCGGGTCGATACCTGCCCACTGTACTCTTGGATCGCCCGATCTTCTATCTCTGCCTCGAGCGCTTTCACTGACAAAGTGATACGACGAGTTTTCCGATCGATGCTGGTAATTTTAGCCTCGATATCGGCGCTGGGACTCAAGACTGATCGAGCGTCCTCGACGTAGTCCCGCGAAAGTTCAGTCGCCCGGAGATAACCCTCGATACCGTCACCCAGGTCGATTACAGCCCCTTTCGCATCAACAGTCGTGATAACGCCTTTGACTGATGTCCCCTTTGGGTTAGTAGCGACGAAAGCGTTGAATGGGTCATCCTGCGCCTGCTTTACACCTAGTGAGATTCGTTCACGTTCCGGATCTACTGAGAGCACGACTGCAGTAATTTGATCCCCTTTCTTGAAGTCACGGACGGCCTCCTCCCCTTCCCGATCCCAGGAAAGGTCA
Organism: Acidiferrobacteraceae bacterium; assembly: GCA_002726415.1. Taxonomy (GTDB): domain Bacteria; phylum Pseudomonadota; class Gammaproteobacteria; order Arenicellales; family UBA868; genus UBA868. The sequence continues at coordinate 2,488 of PBSU01000037.1, forward strand.
CTGAGGTGAATCAATCCGTCTATTCCCCCTTCCAATCCGATAAATACACCGAAATCGGTAATCGATTTTATCTCGCCGCTGATACGGTCATTTCGCTGATGGCTCGTGGCGAACTCTGCCCAGGGGTTGCCCGTACATTGCTTCATCCCAAGCGAGATTCGTCGGCGCTCTGAATCCACTTCCAGCACCATAACCTCCACTTCATCACCAAGATGGCAAGCCTTGTTCGGATGGACATTTTTATTGGTCCAATCCATCTCTGAAACGTGCACCAGACCCTCGACCCCCTCTTCCAGTTCGACGAAAGCGCCGTAGTCCGTAATATTGGTGACCTTACCGAATATACGGGTTTTCTCGGGGTATCGTCGGGCGATATCGGACCACGGGTCCTCACCCAGTTGTTTCATCCCCAAAGAGACCCGGTTTCGCTCCCGATCAAATTTGAGTACCCGGACCTTCACTTCGTCCCCCACATTGAGGGCTTCGGAGGGGTGCTTGACTCGTTTCCATGCGATATCGGTAATATGGAGCAGGCCGTCGAGCCCCCCTAGATTGACGAAAGCGCCGTAATCTGTGAGGTTTTTCACCACCCCATTTATGACCTGGCCTTCCTCTAGTGTCTCGAGCAACGCGCTGCGCTCTTCCTGCATTTCCTGCTCGACAACCGCACGGCGCGAGACGACGACATTGTTCCGCACTTGATCAAGCTTGATCACTTTGAATTCAAGTTCACGGTTCTCAAGATATGTCGAATCGGTGACGGGCCGAACATCTGCAAGCGAGCCTGGAAGGAACGCTCGGACCTCCTCGAGTGAGACAGTAAAACCCCCTTTAACCTTGCCCGTAAGAAATCCTTTGACTACAGCCTCTTGCTCGAACGCCTCCTTTAAGGTTTCCCACGATTTTGCTCGCCGCGCCCTTTCCCTTGAAAGCCGAGTATTGCCAAAGCCATCTTCCAACGCCTCGATAGCCACTTCGACATAATCACCGATTGTGACAGAGACCGCACCGTCGGCATCGCGAAACTGAGTTGCTGGGATTTCGGCCTCGGATTTGAGTCCGGCATTAACGACGACGTAGTCTCCATTAATGTCTACTACCTCTGCAGAGATAACTGCGCCGGTCTGCATGACCGAATTCTTGAGGCTTTCTTCTAGGAGTTGTGCAAAATTTTCTGACATGTTGGTGGGAGTGCCGCTGAGACATCTTCGCGGTCTGTTTTTTAGGGTGAATTCAAGCCGGCAAATGCCAGCACCGTCTCTTGAGTTTTGAAAGCCTGTTAGTGCAGGATCGGGTCGTGCCTTAATTCATGTAAGCGTGAACCAGCTGCATTACCTCGCAGACCACGTCTTTAATACCTTTTTCCGAGGTATCAACGACGTGGGCATCGTCTGCCGCAATCAATGGGGATTGAGTACGATGGATATCCTGATAATCCCGCCGAGCAATCTCTTCCTCAAGGCGCGCGAGGTTAACATCAAAACCCTTTTCCATCAACTGTTTATAGCGCCTTTTTGCCCTAACCCCCGGCGTTGCGTCGAGAAAGACTTTGATCGGGGCATCCGGAAAGACGACGGTCCCCATATCGCGGCCATCTGCGATCAAACCAGGCAACCGCCGGGCGGCTCGCTGGCGGACCAGCAAGGCCGATCGGACCGCCGGTACGGCGGCATAAACCGATGCGGTGCGGCCACCCTCCTCGCCTCGAACCGCATCGGTCACGTTTCGCCCGGCTACCCAGATTTGCACACCACCAGGTGCGCTAGAAAAGCGGATAAGGTCGGTTCTTTCCAATGCAGTCAGGCCCCCAATATCATCCGCGCTGAGGCCTCTTTGCGTCGCCAGATAAGCGAAGGCGCGGTACAGGGCGCCACTGTCGAGGATATGCCAACCCAACCGCTCGGCTAAATGAGCGGCTACCGTCCCCTTGCCCGTACCACTGGGCCCATCTATCGCTATTACCGGCACGGTGCTTTTCGGTTCTATTGTCAAGGGTGCTCCGACAGGCTCAACCCTAAAGTGTTCGCTAACCTTAGGAACCCCGGAAAGGATGTACCAATGTTATCGCAGTCATCAATCACCACCGGGCCTTCTGCACGTGCCCCGGCGATAGCAAATGCCATTGCAATCCGGTGATCCCCCAGGCTATCAACAATACCTGATTGAAACGGCCCACCGGTAATGTCCATGCCATCCGGGTACTCAACCGCTATAACCCCCAAGGCCTGTAAACCCGTTACCACCGCACGGATTCGGTCCGACTCCTTAATCCGCAACTCTTGTGCTCCCCGAATCCGAGTGGTGCCCTGGGCAGCCGCGGCCGCAATTGCAAGCACTGGAAACTCATCTATCGCACTGGCAACATATGCTATGGGCACATCGATAGCCCGAAGCGACGCGGTGCGAACTCGAATATCGCACACCGGTTCGCCGGACTTCACCCTGGAATTCGATAGCTCGATATTCGCTCCCATCATTTTCAATATCTCGAGCACGGCCACTCGCGTCGGGTTAACGCCGACGTCGGTTAATAGCAAATCACTGCCGGGGCAAATGCTCGCACCGACCAGGAAAAACGCAGCCGAGGAAATGTCTCCGGGCACATTCACTTGCTGTCCGCGCAGACATGCTCCTCCCTCTACCTGGATGATCCCCCCCGGCCGCCACTCCTTCCCGGCGAAGGCACATAGCATTCGTTCGGAATGGTCTCGAGTCGGCATCGACTCGACCACTTGGGTCACTCCAGATGCATAAAGACCTGCTAACAAAATCGCCGACTTCACCTGAGCGCTCACAACCGGCATTTCATAACAGATAGTATGAAGTGCCTTAACGGGTTGAATCGTCAACGGCGGCCTGCCTTCGGTCCCGTCAACATGCGCGCCCATTTGTACCAGGGGATCAATTACTCTTGTCATCGGCCGTCGCTGTAGCGATTGATCTCCAGCCAAGGTACATCCAAATTGTTGTCCCACAAGTAAACCGGTCAGCAATCGCATTGTTGTTCCGGAGTTGCCCGTGCGCAGCGTTCGCTTTGGCGCGGTTAGCCCTTTAAGCCCCACGCCGCAGATCTGCAGTCTTCCCTCGTCTGGGCCCGTGATTTCCAAACCCATCTCCCGAAAACAACTGATAGTGCAGAGCACATCCTCCCCGTCGAGTAGGTTTGTAATTTGTGTTTCACCAGTTGCGATAGCACCGAAAATTACGGCCCGATGACTGATCGATTTATCCCCGGGTATTCGCGCGACCCCTTCCAACGGCCCCGAGCCGGTTGAGGTTATCCTGCTCATGCCCGTCCGGAGTCTTGCCGCGGCCGTAACTCTCGGATCGTAGATCGGACCTCCCGCGCACGGGTGAACCAGGTTTCCAGTCGTTCGCCGTCTCCGGCGCAAACAAGAGACTCGAGCTGCGATAATAGTCCTTGATATTCTCTGATCAACTGCCGGAGAATCGGCCTGTTGTGTAGGGAAATGTCACGCCACATCACCGGGTCACTTGAGGCGATTCGGCTGATGTCGTAAAACCCACCCGCGGCCAAGGCCTTGCAATCTTCAGGGTCTGACTGCGCATCGAGTTGCGCCATGAGCGCATAAGCGACCAAATGCGGCAGATGGCTGATCATTCCCAACACTCGATCGTGGGTACCCTCATTCATACATCGAACTCGTGCGCCAGTTTCGCGCCACAGGCGTTCGACCCGGTCAAGTGCGTCGAGATCGGTTTCCTCTAACGGCGTCAGAATGGTCCAATGGTCACGGTATAGATCTACCCGGGCGGCTTCAGCGCCACCTTTTTCGCTCCCCGCTACCGGGTGTCCAGGGACAAATCGGGACAGACGCGCACCCAGCCCGGCCCGTGCGGCAGAGACAATATCGACCTTAACGCTGCTGGCATCGGTGAGAATCGCATCGGGGCGCAACCCCTCGCGCATCAACGGCAGGAGGTCGATCACCGCGCTAACCGGCGCTGCAAGCAATACGATATCGGCCGCGCTTGCGGCCTCGACGGGATCGTGTGTCCAGCTGTCGATGAGGCCCAGCTCCCGCGCCTTATCTAGGTTTGATGCGTTACGCCCACAACCCAATACGCTGTCAACCACGCCTGCCTGTTTCAAGGCACCAGCAACTGAACCCCCGATTAAACCTACCCCGATAACCGAAAGTCTCCCCAGCGATTGCCCTGACGATGTCACCGGATCAGAGTCCGGTTTGCTTTTCTAGAGCATGCTCCAGAGCGCAAAGGGCCCGCTGGTTCTCTGTGGCTAGCCCTACGGTGATGCGTAAATGCTCCGGCAGGCGGTAGTTCGCGACCGGCCGCACAATGACCCCTTGATGCAACATAGCCTCATAAACCCCTTGTGATCCAGGGCCTACCTCGACGCAGACAAAATTTCCGTAGGAGGGAATCCAACGAAGCCCCAATTTTTCAAACCCGGCGCACAATTGGGCGTAACCCTGTTCATTCTCCGCGACACTTTCGCGCACGTAAGCCTGATCATCCAACGCGGCCTCGGCTGCAGCCAACCCGAGCGTATTCACATTAAAAGGCTGGCGGACCCGGTTCAACACCTCTGTGATGGGCTCGGAAGCCACCGCATAGCCGACACGCAACCCTGCCAGCCCGTAGACTTTTGAGAACGTCCGCATGACGACAAGGCCCGGAAACTGCTCGATTAAGTCAAGACCGTTGGGGTAATCTGGTTCCGCAACATATTCAAAATAAGCCTCGTCCAGCACGGTAATGACATGCTGGGGCACCCCTTCTAGAAAAGCCAGGAGCTGTGAGCGCCCGACGTAGGTCCCTGTGGGATTGTTCGGATTTGCGATAAAGATGACTCGGGTATTCGGGTTAATAGCTAGGGACATTGCTTCAAGGTCATGACCGAAATCGACCGCGGGAACACTGCAAATATTGGCGTTGACGCTGCGCGCGGCGAGCGTATAGACCGCAAATGCGTGATCCGAAACAACGACGCCTTGGCCAGGCTCCACAAAACATCGGGTCACCAGTTCAAGCACGTCATTGGAACCGTTGCCTAACGTAATCTGCCTTGCGTTGACTCCGAACCGTTCGGCTAACACGGCCTTCAGGCGATGTCCTGATCCGTCGGGATATCGGGCCAAACCATCTGCCAGCTCACGAACTGCCTTACAGGCGAGGATACCTGGGCCCTTGGGATTTTCGTTGGATGCCAGCTTGATGATCTCTGAGATCCCCAGTTCGCGTTCTAGCGTCTCAACAGGCTTACCCGGCTGGTAAGGCTGAAGGCCTCGCACCCCGGCTGCCGTAATTGCATCCAATGCAGACATTCTTCTATGCTCCTCGGGGGTACGAACCCAGTATTTTAAAAAACGCGGATGCCTTTTGCATTGCCGCCAATGCTGGGCCGATCTCCGGATCATCGAGGTGGCCCTCGATATCTATAAAGAACACATACTTCCATAATCCCGAGCGTGTTGGCCGCGATTCAATCTTGGTCATACTGATGCCCGCTTCTGCCAGAGGTGACAACAATCGGTAGAGGGCGCCAGACTGATCCGGGTTGGACATGATCAAACTCGTTTTATCCTGACCGCTCGGTCTGGCCCTGTCTTTGGAAAAAACCAAAAAGCGAGTGGTGTTTCCGGGCTGGTCCTCGATATTGCGTTCTTTTATTTCCAGCCCATACAAAGCGGCGGCGGCGGCGGAGGCGACGGCATAAGTTTCTGTTTCCGTAGCTGCAGATCGTGCCGCTTCTGCGTTGCTGGCCTTTGCTACCAGAGGTATCCCTGGGAAATGCGCTGCTAACCAATGGCGGCACTGGGCGAGCGCCTGTTCATGGGCGCAGATGCGTGTAACCCCAGGCGCATCAGGGTGAGCAAGGAGGCAGTGTGCGACACGCAGTTCAACCTCGTTGCACGCCGCGAGCGTAGTATCGAGCATGAGATCCAGAGCCACATTGACTGCACCCTCCGTCGAGTTCTCAACAGGAACGACACCAAATTGGGCTTCTCCGGACTCTGTGGAACGAAAGACCTCTTCTATATCCGCGGCCTCGATCAGGTCAATCTGCTGACCAAAAAGTTTGTAGGCCGCCTGCTCGCTGAACGTGCCCCGTGGGCCTAATGCAGCAACCCGGATTGGTGCCTCAGCACAGCGGGCCAATGAAATAATCTCTCGAAACAAAAAACGAACTGCCGATGATGCCAGAGGTCCTTTGTTCGCGCCAACCAGTCGCTGGATAACCTGCGCTTCTCTCTCCGGTCGGTAGACCGATTCATTGCGGTTGGCCTTCCCCTTGCCTACCTGCGCGGCAATTTCGATCCGTTCATTAAATAGTCGAAGCAACTCATCGTCGATCTCATCGATACGGGCGCGGTAGTGCTCAAGGTCTGAACGGGAGGACATGATAAAGGAGGACGATAAGGGTCGGCGTATTANTCTATTACTCGCGCGCACAACACACCATCGATGGACTGTAGGCCTGCCAGGGTCTCCGGCGAAACCGGNCTGTCTGTGTCCACGATNGTAAATGCGAGTGATTCTCGTGACTGATTAATCATATCATGTATGTTAAGACCTGCCCGTGCCATCGCAGTTGAAATCTGACCTAACATGTTTGGCACGTTGGAATTCGCCAAGGCAACCCGATGAGGTGTTCCGCGGGCCAATCTGACATCAGGGAAATTCACCGAATTATGGATGTTCCCGTTCTCGATAAAGTCTCGAACCTGATCGACTACCATCCTGGCGCAATTCTCCTCGGCTTCAATGGTCGAGGCGCCCAGATGTGGCAGGCTGGTGACGCCGGGATGGGATACCAGTTCTGGCGAAGGGAAATCTGTGATGTAGGCGCGTAAATTACCTGAATCAAGCGCCTCGCAAACGCTCGCGTTATCCACGATACCATCGCGCGCGAAATTCAGCACTGTCGCTCCGGGCCGAAGGTCGCCGACGTTCGCCGCGTTGATCATTCCCCGGGTCGCATCCGTGAGAGGAACATGAAAGGTAATAAAATCGGCGTTCGCCAGGACCTGTTGGACGGAGTCGGCTCGGAATATATCCCTGGATAAGCGCCAGGCTCCTTCCACGGTCAGTAAGGGATCGTGCCCAATCACCCGCATACCCATTTGCAGTGCCGTGTCAGCCACTGCGCGCCCTATCGAGCCCAAGCCGATCACACCCAAGGTTTTCCCTGGGAGTTCAAATCCGCCGAACTGTTTCTTCCCTACTTCAACTTCCTTCGCAATTTGCGAAGCGGTACCGGAGAGCGACGAGGTATGATTTGCCGCTTGAATAATATTTCGGCAGGAAAGCAGTAATCCAGCAATCACGAGTTCTTTTACTGCGTTCGCATTTGCACCTGGCGCATTAAAAACTGGAACCCCCCGATCGCTCATCCGATCCACGGGAATGTTATTGACCCCGGCGCCGGCTCGACCAATTGCGAGCACTGAGTCTGGCAGGTCAGTCTGATGAAGGCTGCTGGATCGCAACAAAATACCATCTGGCAGCAGGTGCTGATCGTCAATCTGATAACTCTCAGATGGGAATCGTGCGAGACCCGAACGGGAGACGTTGTCGAGTACTTGGATTTTCCACTGGGCGGTGTTCATTAAATAATCCTCTTGCTTTGGTGATTAATAACCCGCACCGCAACGTCACCTCCTTACCTGTGCCGCACAGAAATAGGTTCAGGGTTCTTCGGTATTTCCTTCCTCATCTTCAGTCTCGACTACCTTACCCACACTCGCCAGTTGCTCGTCCTCTCCTAGTCGAATGAGTCGGACTCCTTGGGTATTGCGCCCAAGCACCGAAACCTCGCCGGCGCACATTCGGACAAGTCGTCCACCGCCGGTAATAAGAATAAGATCGTCATCGTCCACCACCAGTTGCGCTCCAACCAGGGGGCCGTTTCGCCCACCCACCTTGATCGCAATCACGCCCTGGCCACCGCGATTCTTCAGCGGGAAATCCGACAGCACAGTACGCTTACCGTAACCAGACTCGGTCGCGACCAACGCCTTCTGTTCAATGCCCTTACTGTTGGTAATCAGCATAGAGATCACGGCCTGACCGTGTTTCAGACTGATGCCTCTGACGCCACGTGCGGTACGCCCCATCGGGCGGACTTGATCTTCTGAAAACCGGATTCCTTTTCCGGCCGAACTGAACAACAAAATTTGGGAATCGCCGTCGGTCAAGCCCACCTCAGCCAACTCGTCACCCTCTGCAAGATCGACCGCGATTAAACCGACTGAGCGGGGTCGGGAGAAGCTTTCAAGCAAGCATTTTTTGGTGATGCCCTGACGGGTCACCATGAAGACATAACCCCCATCCTGTTTGTGATTCAACGGCAAAACAGCGGTGACCCGCTCTCCCTCAAGAAGTGGAAGCAGATTAACCAGCGGACGTCCTCTGGCTTGCCGCCCCGCGTGGGGTAACTGGTAAACCTTTAACCAGTAGACTTTGCCCAGATTAGAAAAGCACATCACTGTATCGTGTGTGTTCGCCACGAACAGGTTCTTGATAAAGTCCATCTCTTTGGTACGAGTTGCTACTCGTCCTTTGCCGCCACGGCGTTGGGCCTGGTAATCCGCCACCGGTTGTGATTTTGCGTAACCTTCATGCGACAGGGTTACGACCATATCTTCCGGCGTGATCAGATCTTCACTATTAAGGTCTTCGTGGCGTTCAATAATCTCGGTGCGCCGTCCATCGCCGTATTGATCCCGGATCACGACCAGTTCACCTCTTACCACCTGCATCAAACGATCTGGATTGGTTAAGATCTCGAGCAGGTCTGCGATGCGTTCCAAAATCTCTGAGTACTCGGTACGGATCTTTTCCTGTTCCAGCCCGGTCAGGCGATGCAGCCGAAGATCCAAAATAGCCTGGGCCTGAACAGGGGATAATCGATATCCCTGCGCCCCAAGGCCATATTCCGATTCGGGGCCGCTCGCGTTGTTCTCCTCGGATTCGGCCACCGCCAACATCTGCGAGACGACACCGGCCTCCCAGGTCTGCGCAAGGAGTTGCACCCGCGCATCCGCCGGGTTAGCTGCCGCCTTGATCAGCGCGATGACCGGGTCAATATTTACCAGCGCGACAGCGAGCCCTTCGAGCAGATGGGCCCGGGCTCGTGCTTTTTTAAGATCAAAAAGAGTTCTGCGAGTGACAACCTCCCGACGGTGCCGAATAAAGTCTTCCAGAAGTTCGCGCAAATTGAACAACCGGGGTTGATTATTTCGCAACGCAACCAGATTGATACCGAACACCGTTTGCATCTGGGTATGCTGGTACAGGTTATTTAGGATAACCTCGGGGTTTTCTCCCTTCTTAAGCTCAATCACCATCCGCATTCCGGACTTATCGGATTCATCCCGCAGCCCGGAAATTCCTTCTAGTCGTTTATCACGAACCAACTCCGCAATTTTCTCAAGCAAGCGAGCTTTGTTGACCTGATAAGGTAGTTCCGTCGTTATCAGTGCCGTGCGGTCGGTGCCACTCCCCTCCTCTATCGCCACGCGGGCGCGAACATGAATCCGGCCCCGACCGGTCTGGTACGCTTCGCGTATACCGCGACCGCCGTTAATGATCCCCGCTGTCGGGAAATCAGGGCCTGGCAACAACTGTATTAGCGCTTCCAGTGTAGCCTGGGGGTCATCAATCAGAGCAAGACAAGCATCAATAGTTTCCGACAAATTGTGGGGCGGAATATTGGTAGCCATTCCGACCGCGATTCCGGCAGAGCCGTTGACTAAGAGATTCGGGAATCGCGCCGGAAGCACAGCCGGCTGATGTTCGGTTTCATCGTAGTTTGGGACAAAGTCAACGGTCTCGCGATCCAGATCGCTCAATAACTCATGCGCAATTCGAGCCAGACGAATCTCGGTGTACCGCATTGCCGCCGGAGCGTCACCATCAACGGAACCAAAGTTCCCTTGCCCATCCACTAAGGGGTAGCGCAAGGAGAACGATTGCGCGAGCCGAACAATTGCATCATAAACTGCAGTGTCGCCATGGGGATGATATTTGCCGATCACATCTCCAACGACCCGGGCAGACTTCTTGTAGGCCTTGTTCCATTCATTACCCAACTCCGACATGGCGTACAAGACCCGTCGATGTACTGGCTTAAGCCCGTCACGCACATCGGGGAGGGCGCGTCCCACAATCACGCTCATCGCGTAATCCAGGTACGACTGCCGCATCTCCTGCTCCAGGTTGGCAGGCAACATTTCTTTAGCTATTTGTTCCATAAAAAGTTCGTCGCCCGGTGGAATCCAGGCCTAAAGACGGTTCACTGAGGGGGCGCTGCCCGGTAACTGGATCGGGCGCAAAAAGACCACTCGGACAACGGTGTTTCGAGCCGTAATTTTACCACGAACGGGCCGATTTGTGGCCGCAAACAGCCCTGCAAAAAGGGCGCCGCGCCCCTTTGCGGATACAGTTGAGCGTCGCTAGATCGGTCCGAAATCGTTCAGCGCCGTGCTGAGCCAATCCACCAGAGAACCCACCCACGGGGTGATGCCCAAAAGCAATAGGATATTCGCACTCAAGACCCATAAAAAGGATCGCCGAGGGGTCGGGCCTGGCTCTCCTTCCGGGCTGGTTACGGTGTCATCAAGGGAGTCAAAATACATCAATTTGACCACGCGAAGGTAGTAGAACGCGCCTACGACCGCTAATAAAACGGCGAAAACCACCGTTCCGACAAACCCGCTTTCGAGGGCAGACTGCAGCACCAACAGTTTGGCAAAAAATCCGGCGGTAGGTGGAATACCGGCAAGAGAGAACATGACGATGAGCATAAGGAAAGCAAGCCACGGATGACGCTGGTTAAGGCCCTTGAAATCATCAAGGGTGTCTGACTCAAACTCCGAGTCGGATAACACCAGGATAATGCCAAATGCCCCGAGCGTGACGGTCGCATAAATCACGACATAACTCAGCGCCGCTGAATATCCATGCACATTACCCCCCAAAAAGCCCAACAGGAGGAAACCCATATGCGAGATCGTTGAGTATGCGAGCATGCGCTTTATGTTGCGTTGGGCAATCGCAATGATGTTGCCCAGTGCGATCGATAGAACCGCCGCCACTGCAAGCATGTCCTGCCAGGCTGTTAACCAATCGCCGAGTCCGACGCCCAGCAAACGTAACAGAATTGCAAAAGCGGCGAGCTTGGGAACTGCTGAAAGATACAAAGTGGTGGCAGTGGCGGATCCGTCATAGACATCCGGCACCCACATGTGAAATGGGACGGCGCCGAGTTTAAACAACAGTCCGGCCACGATCAGGGCAATCGCAACCAGAAGCGGAAGGCTATCCAGGGTGAGCGACGCTGACGCGGCCGAGATAGCCGGCAATGCCAATGAGCCCGTCAGTCCATATAACAGCGACATGCCATACAACAAAACACCAGATGCCAGTGCGCCCAAGATAAAGTATTTCATTGCCGCCTCAGCTGCCCGAACAGAGTCACGCTGCATGCCGATCATTGCGTACAGGCACAGGGCAAGGAGTTCCAAGCCAACATAGATCGTGAGCAGATGGTTGGCACCGATCATGGTCATCATGCCCACAGCGCCAAACAGTGCCAGGACCAGATACTCGCCCCGCCACAATCCGCGGGCTTGGGCATAGTCCCGAGAGTAAAGCAATACACCCGCAACGCCGAGACAAGTTGCTGCCTTGAGGATGGCTGCCACCGGGTCACCAATAACCAGCCCATTCAGCGCCAGCGCCGAGGGTTGATCCCATTGCCCAAATGACAAAACGGCCCCAGCCATCAATGTGATCAAGGCCAGAGGATAAATCGGCCCTGCACGGCGCGGTGATTTGCAATAAAGATCTACGATCAAGATGACACAGGCCATAACGGAGACCACTATCTCTGGCCCCACGATCGACAAATTAAGCTGGGCAAGGGTCATCACAGTTTTGATACCGCCGCGTGGGCCAACAGGTTATCGACACTGGCATGCATGACGTCGAGCAAAGGTAGGGGCCACAATCCCAACGCTAATACGCCTGCTGCCACCATTAGCAACATCAGGGTTTCCCGGCCCGAAAGATCCTGAAGTTGCGCAACAGCTGGACTTGTTACCGGGCCAAAAGCGACGCGTTTTACCATCCACAGCGTGTAAGCCGCACCAACGACCAAGGTCACCGCCGCGAGCGCCGCGTACCAGCCATTCACAGAAAACGTGCCGAGGATGACGAGAAATTCTCCCACGAAACCAGAGGTCCCAGGTAATCCGGCGTTGGCCATCGCAAAAAACACCAAGAAGAAACTGAATACCGGCATGACTTTAACCACCCCGCCATAACTTGCGATCTCGCGCGAGTGCAGACGGTCATAGAGCACCCCGACACACAGAAACAAGGCGCCAGAGACGAAACCATGGGAGATCATTTGCACCAGGGCCCCCTCCATTGCCCGGGTGTCGAAGATAAAAAAGCCCAGGGTAACGAACCCCATGTGGGATATCGAGGAATAGGCGATCAACTTCTTCATGTCCTGCTGAACCAGCGCCACTAGCGCGATATAAATCACAGCCACCAGCGACAAAGCAATTACGAGAGGCGCTAACTGATGTGCTGCATCCGGAGCGATCGGAATAGCCAGTCGTAAGAAACCGTAAGCCCCCATCTTCAGGGTGATGGCCGCGAGGATCACTGAGCCACCCGTTGGCGCCTCAACGTGGGCGTCGGGCAGCCATGTATGCACTGGAACCATCGGCACCTTAACGGCAAAGGCGGCGAAAAAGGCGAGGAACACCATCAACTGGGTAGGCCCATCCAGAGGCAATTGCGCGAATGTGAGAATATTGAATGAGCCGCCCGTCGCGTTATACAGATAAAGGAGCGCCACCAGCATCAACAGCGATCCCAATAAGGTGTACAGAAAGAACTTGATCGCTGCATATACCCTATTAGGGCCGCCCCACACACCGACAATCAGAAACATCGGAATCAACATCGCCTCCCAGAATAGGTAGAACAAAACCCCATCAAGGGAGCAGAACACACCGATCATCAACCCTTCCATGATCAGGAAGGAGGCGAAATACTGAGCAACTCGTTCACGGATAACCTGCCACCCGGCGATCACCACAATCACGGTAAGGAAGGTCGTAAGCAGCACCAGAGGCATCGCGATCCCATCTATCCCCAGGTGGTAGTGAACGTTAAACCGGTCTATCCACGGCTGGCGTTCCACGAACTGCATCGCCGCGGTGTCCAGGCGAAAGCGCGTCCACAATGGCAGACTGAGAATAAAACTGGTAATCGCGATTCCCAGGGCCAGTCGCCTTGCCACAGGTGCATTCCGGTCACTGCCTGTGCTCAGTACCAGTATGCCTCCGAGGACGGGAAACCATATCACCAGGGAAAGCAGATGCTGATCAAACCATGACATACGGGCAACTCCCTAGCGAAAAAGAAGCCATGACATTAATCCTACGAGACCGATAATCATGGCAAACGCGTAGTGATAGACCAGGCCGCTTTGCACACGCCGAAACAGAACCGACGCCCGAACCACCACAGCCGCTGTGCCATTGACCATTAGCCCGTCGATCAGCCGCCGATCACCCCACCGCCATAGTGTCTCACCCAGCGCCCGGCTCCCATCGGCAAACACACGTTGATATAACTCATCAAAGCCGAATTTATGCTCCAACACCCAGACCACGACCCTTAACCGCTTTGCCACCCAGCCCGGCCACTCGGGGCGCGCGCAGTAAAAAAGCCACGCCACTAGAATGCCCGCCAATGCAAGCCACAGTGGCGCCGAGAACGGCGCATGTGCCAGCATCGCCAGAGCGCCAGCGGGCCCATGACCCACAGACCCTTCAGGCGTCACCACAGAAGAGCCAAAAAGCGTTCCTGTCAGGGCGGGTTCCACAAGCAGCGCACCTGCAATCACGGATGGAATCGCCAACAGAATCAGAGGAACCGTCACAACCCTGGGAGACTCATGCAGGTGAGAGCGGGTCTGCTCATCCATACGGGGCACTCCATGAAAAGTCATAAATACCAGCCTGAACGAATAAAAAGCCGTGAGAACGACTCCAACCAGCACCGCGACATAAGCGAAACCGGCGCCGGGCGTTGTTGAAAGGTGAACCGCTTCAATAATCGCATCCTTAGAAAAGAACCCTGCAAAAGGCGGCACCCCGGCAAGAGCCAGGCTCCCGATCACGCAGGTAAGATAGGTGATGGGCATTGATTTTCTAAGCCCGCCCATACGACGCATGTCCTGTTCGTGGTGCATCGCGATAATGACGGAACCTGCGGCGAGAAAAAGCAACGCCTTGAAAAAGGCGTGGGTTGCCAAGTGGAAAATCGCTACCGAGTAAGCCGAAGCCCCCAGTGCTACCGTCATGTATCCCAGCTGCGAAAGAGTCGAGTACGCTACCACGCGCTTGATATCGGTCTGCACCAATGCCACCAAGGCCATCAGCAATGCCGTCAGGGCCCCGATGATCAAAACCACCGAGAGCGCGGTACGAGAGAGCTCGAACAGCGGCGACATTCGGGCAATCAGAAAAATGCCCGCCGTTACCATAGTCGCTGCGTGAATCAGGGCGGATATTGGCGTGGGGCCTTCCATGGAGTCGGGCAACCACACGTGTAACGGGACTTGCGCAGATTTACCCATCGCGCCCACAAATAACAGCAGGCAGATCACCGTGATCCAGTGCCACTCATTGCCAAAAGGATCAACCAGGCTCAGACCTTCGGAACTCGGCGCTGCCGCAAAAACGGTGGCGTAGTCGAGGCTCCCAAATAAGGCGAGCACCGCACCGATCCCAAGCAAAAAGCCGAAATCCCCGACCCGGTTGACGAGAAAAGCCTTGAGGTTGGCCCGGATCGCAGATTCACGCTCATACCAGAAACCGATCAACAAGTACGAGACCAGCCCCACCCCTTCCCATCCGAAAAACAGCTGAAGAAAATTATTGGACATCACCAGCATGAGCATCGCAAAAGTAAACAATGCGATGTAACCGAAAAACCGGGTGTATCCCGGATCCTCTGCCATATAGCCGATCGTATAGATATGCACCATAAGTGACACGAAGGTCACTACTACCATCATCACGGCGGACAAAGGGTCAATGAGAAAGCCCACCTCGAACCGCACGTCCCCGCTGGTCGCCCAGGTATACACGGTGCCGTTGAAGGTGTTCCCAAAATACACATCGATTGCTACGATGCTTGAGAGGATAAATGCCAGCCCCACTCCCCCAATCGCGGCCCGGTGAGCGTTTACCCGACCGATACGTGGGCCCAACAATCCCGAGATTATTGCTGCAAAAAGGCACAGCAACGGGATTGCCAGGTAGAGAATCTGTCTGCTCATATGCCGTTATCAGCCCCGCAATCGGTCCAGGTCCTGAACATTGATTGACCGGCGCGTTCGAAATAGAACGATCAGGATGGCAAGGCCGATCGCCGCTTCGGCTGCGGCGACCGTGAGAATAAAAAATACGAACACTTGCCCAGAAAGATCACCCAGATAATGGGAAAAGGCGACGAAGTTCATGTTCGCTGCAAGCAGCAGCAATTCTATCGCCATCAGGATGATCACCAGATTCTTCCGGTTAAGGAAAATCCCCACCACGCTGATCGCAAAAAGCAGAGCGCCAACCACTAAATAATGTGACAGGGGGATCATGCGTCGTCTTCCTTTCCTGAAGGTAGCTGGACGATTCTCAACCTGTCCTGCTTTCGCACCCTGACCTGTTCTTCCGGAGCCTGGTATCGAGTCTGCGGGCGCCGACGCAAGGTCAGGGTAATTGCCGCGATGATGGCGACCAACAAAATGATTGCAGCAAGTTCGAACGCAAAAACGTAATCAGTGTAGATGAGTTGCCCAAGGGCCTCAGTATTGCTGTATGTCTCGCCATGACCCCCGGGCCGTGGCATCTGGGCGCTGCCAAATTCGCCAGACAACATCACCAGGATCAATTCACCCGCCATGACCGACGCCACGATAATCCCCAGTGGCAGATAGTTCGTAAATCCCGCCCGCATCTGGGCAATATCGATATCCAGCATCATGATGACGAAAAGAAATAGCACCATGACTGCGCCGACGTAAACCAGCACCAGTGCAATGGCCAGAAATTCCGCCTCCAGTGTCATCCACAAACAGGCAGCGTTAAAGAAAGCCAGGACGAGGAACAACGCCGCACGAACCGGGTTGCGCACGGTAACGACCATGATACTGGCACCGATCAAAATAGCGGCGAAGATGTAGAAAACGATCTGAAGGAAGCTCATCTGTTCATCGGTAGGTTGAATCCGCTGCCCGTGCACGAGCGATGGCCTGTTCGTGCTTCTGGCCGATCTGTAGCAAATCTTCCTTGCTAATAGTCCCGGCGGCCCCGGTTTCAAAATGATATTCGTGGAGATCGGTCAGAACGATGGAGTCCACCGGGCAGGCCTCCTCGCAGTATCCGCAGTAGATACACTTGAACAAGTCGATGTCATATCTTGTAGTTCGCCGGGTGCCATCTTGGCGTTCTTGTGACTCGATGGTAATGGCCAGCGCCGGGCACACCGCTTCACAAAGCTTACAGGCGATACAGCGCTCTTCCCCGTTCGGATACCGACGCAAAGCATGCAATCCCCGAAAACGCGGAGAACGGGGTGCTCTTTCCTCGGGGTACTGAACTGTAAACTTTTTTCGGAAAAAATATTTGCCGGTCACCCCGAGGCCTCGTGCAAGTTCAGGCAGTAGCCAGGTGTTGAAGAAACGTTTAAACATAAGGCCTGATCAACCGAACCAATGCCCGATGGGGGTAAAGAACTTCGCTACCCCGATGACCGTGATCCAGACCAATGTCACAGGGATAAAGACTTTCCATCCAAGTCGCATAATCTGGTCATAGCGATAACGCGGGAAAGTTGCGCGAAACCACAGGAACAAAAAAGCGATCACGGCCAGTTTGCCGAGAAACCAGAATAGATCAGGAATCCAGGTGAACGGTGCCACCGGGGCAGGTGGATGCCACCCCCCAAGAAACAGCAACACTGTGAGCCCGGAAATCAGCAACATATTGGCGTACTCAGCGAGAAAGAAGACCGCGAAGCCCATCCCCGAGTAATCCACGTGAAATCCGGCCACGATTTCCGATTCACCCTCAGCGACATCGAAAGGTGAACGGTTAGTCTCGGCCACGCCGCTGATCAGGTACACCAGGAACAGGGGAAATAGCGGAATGAAAAACCATTGATGCAGGCCGCCGGACTGCGCTAAAACGATTTCCCGCAGGTTCAGGGAACCCGCCGCCATCAGCACCCCGACCAACGCAAAACCCATTGCAATCTCGTAAGCCACAATCTGTGCGGCAGAGCGCATGGCGCCGAGAAAAGCATACTTGGAATTCGAAGCCCAGCCAGCCACCACCACGCCGTAAACGCCCATCGACGTCAGTGCCAATACATAGAGCAGGCTCGCATTGACATCAGCAAGAACCAGGGTGTCCGTGAAAGGCATCACAGCCCAGGCGCCCAGCGCAGGCGCTAACGCCAGCACCGGCGCGATAATAAAAAGGTAACGATCAGCGTGAGTGGGCACGATCATTTCCTTGAACATCAACTTGACCGC
The DNA here is from genome assembly GCA_002726415.1 of Acidiferrobacteraceae bacterium. GTDB lineage: Bacteria > Pseudomonadota > Gammaproteobacteria > Arenicellales > UBA868 > UBA868. Next base: position 20,096 of record PBSU01000037.1, read on the forward strand.
GTCCGCGATGGGTTGCAGTAACCCTTTGGGCCCTACCCTGTTCGGGCCAACTCGCACGTGCATGTACGCAATCACCTTACGCTCGGCCAGAGTGTAGTAGGCGACGGCAACCATCAGCGGCGCAACGATGGCTACAATTTTGACACCAATCTGCACCAGCACTGGCAACTCGAACCAAAGGTTCAAAACCCAATCCATCGTTAATTCACCGTCTCGATCGACAGGCGTTGAGCTGTCCTGAGCACCGCTGTCACCGCATCGGCACTCGCCAGAAACACACACCCTGGCAGGACACCTGCATCGGACCATACAGGCATAATTATCGAATCTGCGTCGCTTAACACACGTACCGAGGCCCCGTCAGTCAATCCCCTGGAAGTCATCTCCTGAGGGTGGAGTCGGCAATAAGTTGCACGGACTCCGTCTTGTGTCTGCGCCAGCGCTGGCGCACGACGCACCACCGGATCAGTACGATAAATTGGGATGTCGCCGACCCGGATCAGATCGCCGTTTCCGGTAGGCCAGTCACTGCCGCTCTCCCCTTTCCACTGCTGAGCATCGGTCCGCGCCCACGGCCGGGGTGGCTCGGGCAACTCAAGGCCCACCTCGGAAATCTGCCGATAATCGAACCCATCCAAGCCTAAGAAATTACCCAGAACGCGCAACACTTTCCAACCGGGCCGGGCGTTGCCCCGAGGCTCAAGCGCGCCATGGGAAAACTGACGTTGGCCGTTACAGTTGATGAACGTACCTGAGGATTCTGTGTAAGGGGTAATGGGCAACACAATGTCCGCTTGGTCAGGAACTGCCGAACGGTATGAGCTCAACACAACGACTTTGTGCGCCCGGTCGAGTAACCCCCCCAGTCGAATTGGATCTGAGTGATCGACTGCCGCCTCTACCCCAAACAGCACTAAGGTATGAAGTTCCTGCTCCGTGAGCGACCACGCGTTTTCTCCTGGATTGCGTGCAGCCTTACCACCGGGTAATCGATGGGGTACGGCACCCGCCCACCACGCCCCTGCGCTGTTTCCCGGGGCAATCCACCCACACTGGCTTGCGGTCAGCTCGGCCAGGATGCTCGCCGCAGCGCGCAGGCCCGAAGCATCGGGGTGATTCAATGCGCCTTGGCCCAGAATCACGGCGCCCTGGCCTTGCGAGTCAGTCAAAATTGACGCTAAGGCTGCGCAATCTACCGCGTCGTTTGCCTCCCGGATTCTTGACCTTAGGGCCTCGGGGAGTTTTGCTGTTCCCCCTTCAATCGTGCTGATGACGCCGCAAAGAGTAGCCAACAGCTCCGCAGGACGTACCGATTCCTGTGCTGCCAGAGGAAAATTCAACTCGGGGGCCAGAGAACCCAATGCACCGATACGCCCGCCGGCCAAAACCATCCGACGCAATCTCAACGCAACTAAGGGGAGCTCCTTTCGTGGGTTGCAGTCGATCAATAACCCGCCTTTTAGCATTTCCACATCGGCCACGGGCGTTTCTATTCCTGCATAGGCCGGCATGAACGGGTCGTCAGAAAAATCGCGCTGGAACAAACGGTGGTCGATATTTCCCGACCCCAGTGCTCGAACCAGTTTTTGCAGCAGGAAACACTCTTCCGTGCTGCTAATCGGGTGAATCAGCGCGCCGATCTTGGCCTCTGACAGGTCACCCGCGGCCTTGAGTGTCTTGGCTGCCTGCTCTAGCGCATGCTCCCAGGAGACCTCCTCCATGCCGTTTGCAGTGCGTACGAGCGGCTGGGTTAAACGATCATCACAATCGGCGCCTTCGTAAGCAAAACGGTCGCGGTCAGAAATCCAGCATTCGTTCACAGCCTCGTTGTCTCGGGGTACGACCCTTTTGATACTGCCGTGCACTGTCTGTAATTTCAAATTCGAGCCCAGGCTGTCGTGCGGGCTCACCGCATCATGGCTGGTCAGTTCCCAGGATCGAGCACTGAAGCGATAGGGCTTGGAAGTCAGCGCACCAACTGGGCACAAGTCGATGATATTTCCCGAAACCTCACTGTCGATCGTTCCCCCCAGAAAGGTTCCGATCGTCATCTGCTCACCGCGTCCCGTCGCACCCAATTCCACACTACCGGCCACTTCCCGACCAAAACGCACGCAGCGGGTGCAGTGTATGCAGCGGGTCATTGCAGTAGCCACCAGCGGTCCGAGATCCAGCGGTCCTATTACACGCTTACCTTCAAGATACCGTGAGTAATCCTGGCCGTATCTCACTGCCTGATCCTGCAACGGGCACTCACCTCCCTGATCACACACCGGACAATCAAGCGGATGATTAATTAAAAGGAACTCCATGGTTCCCTGCTGCGCCTTGGCGGCAACCGGAGACCGGGTGCGTACGATCATGCCTTCGCTCACCGGCGTCGCACAGGCCGGCAATGGCTTCGGAGCCTTTTCGACCTCGACCAGGCACATCCTGCAATTAGCCGCTATCGACAGTTTCTCGTGGTAACAGAACCTTGGGATATAGATACCGGCCGCATCCGCCGCTTGAATAATCATGGACCCGGGATGCGTCTGCACCTCACGACCATCGATATTTACCGTAACCGTAGTGATGGCATCCATCAGGCCGCCTCTTGCGAGGGAATCATTGCCTCGAACTCGTGCCGGAAATGTTTCAGGAAACTCTGTACCGGCCATGCAGCTGCGTCACCCAGGGCACAGATCGTATGACCTTCGATACGATCCGCGACCGATTTAAGGCGATCCAGGTCGCCCGGAACTCCTTCGCCGCGGCGAATCCGGCTTAGCACGCGGTATAACCAGCCTGTACCCTCGCGACAAGGTGTGCACTGACCACAGGACTCAACAAAATAGAAATAAGAGATGCGCTCGAGCACCTCGACCATGCAGGTCGAGTCATCCATGACGATAACAGACCCCGCACCCAAGGCCGACCCCGCTTGAGCCAGCCCGTCATAATCCATCGTGCAGGCCATAATCTGCTCTGCAGGCAGCACCGGGACTGATGACCCGCCCGGAATCACAGCCTTAAGCGTATGCCCCTTACGTACCCCACCCGCGAGTTCTAGCAATTGCACAAACGGCGTACCCATCGCGACCTCGTAATTCCCCGGCCGGTTGACGTGCCCTGAAACTGAGAAGATTTTGCTGCCCCCGCTATTGGCGACACCCATGTCGACAAACCACTGCGCACCATTGCGCAGGATGGGCGGAATCGACGCCAATGTCTCGGTATTGTTTATTGTGGTCGGTCGACCAAAGGCGCCCACCTGGGCCGGAAACGGAGGCTTGAATCGCGGCTGACCCTTTTTCCCTTCAAGGGATTCCAGCAGTGCGGTTTCTTCGCCGCAAATATAGGCACCGGCGCCCCGTTGACTGTATAGCTCGAAATCAACGCCGCCGCCATGTAGGTTTAGCCCCAGCAGCCCCGCCTCTTTAGCCTCAGCCAACGCCGCCTCAAAACGTTCCCAGGGCTCGTAATACTCCCCCCGGATGTAGTTGTAACCCACTGTGGCCCCAATGGCGTAACCCGCTATTGCCATCCCCTCGATCAATTGGTGGGGGTTAAAACGCAGAATATCCCGATCCTTAAATGTGCCGGGTTCGCTCTCGTCCGAATTACAGACGATATATTTCTGGCCTTGTGCATCGCGTGGCATAAAACTGAGCTTCAGTCCTGTCGGGAAACCGGCTCCGCCGCGTCCGCGCAGGCCTGACGCTTTGATCACCTCAATGAGCTCATTCGGAGTGGTACCTTCCCGGAGGACCTTTTCCCATGCGCGGTACCCACCACGTGCCTGATACGACGCCAAAGTCCACGGCATCTCTGATCCAGCTGGTGGCAAGCAGACCTGAACTTCACAGGGTCCGCTCACTTGTACTGCTCCAATATCGATTCGAGTTTCTCTGGTTCTAGATTCTCATGGTAGTCATTGCCCACCGACATCATCGGCGCCCCACCACAGGCACCCAGGCATTCTGCCTCGAGAATAGTAAACCGCCCGTCTGCACTGGTTTCTCCCACGCCCACCGCCAGAGTCTTACAAAGAGCATCGACCACCCCGCCGGCGCCACGCAACAGGCAAGATACGTTGGTGCAGACACGGATCGGGTGGCGCCCCACAGGCTGGGTGTAGAACATGTCGTAAAACGTGGCCACCTCAAATACTTCAATCGGCTCAAGGTTGAGCACCTGGGCAACAGCCCGCACGACATCGTCATTAACCCAACCTTGTTCAGCCTGGGCGTAACGCAGTGCCGATTTGACCGCAGCCCGGCGCACCGGATACTTGAGCGCCTCGACTTCAATCTTTTCCAAAACCGAAGGGGAAAGCGCCTTTGATGGACCCTCACTCACCGGTCAACCTCACCGAAAACGATGTCCTGAGTTCCGATGATTGCCACGACATCCGCCAGCATATGCCCCCGGGACATCTCATCCAGCGAGGCAATGTGGGCAAATCCAGGGGCCCGAATCTTCAGGCGATAAGGCTTATTCGCGCCATCAGAGACAATGAACACGCCAAACTCACCCTTGGGCGCCTCAACCGCCTGGTATACCTGTCCCACAGGCGTGCTGTAGCCTTCGGAGAAAAGCTTGAAATGGTGAATCAGCGATTCCATGTCTTCCTTCATTTCGCGGCGTGTGGGCGGGGCCAGTTTGTGATCCTCGATCATTACCGGCCCAGGATGCTCCCTTAACCAGTCAACACACTGGCGGATAATCCGGTTGGACTGACGCATCTCCTCCACTCGCACAAGGTAGCGGTCATAGCAGTCGCCGGTGCTCCCTAGCGGGATATCAAAATCAAGATCGGGGTACACCTCGTAAGGCTGCCTGCGTCGCAGGTCCCATTCAACGCCCGATCCCCGCAGCATCGGCCCGGTAAAACCCAGTTGCAGCGCGCGCTCGCCCGAGACGATTCCGATATCAACGGTGCGTTGCTTCCAAATCCGATTATCCGTTAACAGGGTTTCGTATTCATCTACACAACCAGGAAACCGGGATACGAACGAATCGATAAAGTCGAGTACCGAACCTTCGCGATTAATATTCTTTTCTCGAGTCTGCTTTTCGTTATGAACCCTTGATGCTGAATACTGTGGCATCTTTTCAGGCAAATCCCGGTAGACGCCACCAGGGCGAAAATAAGCCGCATGCAGACGGGCTCCGGAGGTCGCTTCGTAGATATCGCACAGATCTTCTCTCTCCCGAAACGCATAAAGAAAAATGGCCATAGCTCCGATGTCCAACCCGTGGGCCGCAATCCATAAAAGATGGTTACGAATCCGGGTTATCTCTGAGAACATGACCCGTATGTACTGGGCCCGTAAGGGTGGGGTTACACCGAGTAACTTCTCAATAGCAAGCACATAAGCGTGTTCATTGCACATCATGGACACGTAGTCGAGGCGGTCCATGTACCCAATGCTGTGGTTATAAGGCTTACTCTCTGCCAGCTTTTCTGTAGCGCGATGCAGCAACCCGATGTGTGGATCAATGCGCTCAACCACTTCGCCGTCCATTTCCATAACTAACCGCAGGACTCCATGTGCCGCCGGATGTTGCGGCCCGAAATTCATCGTGTAATTACGGATCTCAGTCATCATTTCGATCCTGTCTGATGACCCGGGGGACCGTCACACGTGGGGCGATAGAGACAGGCTCATAGACCACCCTGCCCTTGTCTTCATCAAAGCGCATCTCCACATGCCCGCTTAATGGGAAGTCCTTGCGGAAAGGAAATCCGATGAAGCCATAATCGGTGAGTAAACGGCGCAGGTCCGGATGCCCTTCGAAAAGGATCCCGAACAGATCGAATGCTTCGCGCTCATACCAGTCGGCGCACGCCCAGATGGGGATGACCGTCGGTACGCAGGGATGATCTTCTGGCAGATAAGCCAGGACTCGAAGCCGGTCGTTGCGGCTGATAGACAGCAGGTGATAGACCACTGCGAAGCGGTTCGGATGCGAAGACGCCTGAGACTGATAGTCGCTGAAGTCGATTCCACAAAGGTCGATCAACTGCTCAAACCGCCCCCGGGGATCATCGCGCAGTGATTTGAGCAATTCAAACAGTTTGCCCCGCTCGACCACGATCGTGTTCTCGTCGAAGGCCCTTTCCACGCGAGTGCCAAACGACTCGGCAAGCGCGTTGAGACCCGCGAGGGCCTCGCTCTGGGCTTCTGGGACGTCCGTGTTATCAGCGGGCGATGGTGTCGTCACGCTTAATCTTCTTTTGCAACTGAATAATCCCGTACAACAGCGCCTCAGGTGTTGGCGGGCAACCCGGTACATAAACATCTACCGGCACAATGCGATCGCACCCGCGCACAACGGAGTACGAATAGTGGTAATAGCCGCCACCATTAGCGCACGACCCCATCGAAATGACCCAGCGGGGTTCGGGCATCTGGTCGTATACCCGGCGTAAAGCCGGCGCCATCTTGTTGGTCAAGGTGCCCGCTACAATCATGACGTCAGATTGCCGTGGGCTGGGGCGAAAAATGATGCCAAAACGATCCAGATCATAGCGAGAGGCCCCTGCGTGCATCATTTCAACAGCGCAACAGGCCAGGCCAAAAGTCATTGGCCACATCGAACCCGTGCGGGCCCAATTGATCAGGTCATCGAGCCTGGCTGTCGCCCACCCCTGTGACATCATGCCCTCAAGTGGCATTATTTATTACTCCCATTCGAGTGCCCCTTTCATCCATTCGTAGATAAACCCGACTACCAGAATCAGCAAAAACACCATCATGGCCATGAAACCAAAAATCCCGATTTCATCCAACACGACAGCCCAGGGGAATAAAAAAGCGATTTCCAGGTCGAAGATAATAAACAGGATCGCAACCAGGTAATAACGCACATCAAATTTCATGCGCGCGTCTTCGAATGCTTCGAAACCGCACTCGTAGGACGAGAGTTTCTCTGAATAGGGGTTGCGCGGACTGAGGACTCTTCCCGCAGCAAGCGCGACGGCTCCGATGCCGATTCCTGTTAACAGGAACAGCAGAACAGGCAAGTAATTATCGAGCATCCGACCGGTGTGGGGGTAGCGGAAAACTGCCAGAAAATAAAGCGCCGATTCTAGTCGCCCCCTCGTCAACGGTCAATCAGACGGTCTCGAAAAAAGAGCGAAAGATCAGGGTGAAGATGATTCCCAGTTTAACTGTAGCTCAACTCGATCCAGAAGCACCTGATCACCGTCACCTAAATTGGTGAGATCAAAGACCAGCCACGGATCCGGGCCATGGATAGCGAGTTGTAGCAGGCCTTTGGTAGGCACGATGTCCAGGTCATGCGTTTGAGGGGTACGGCCAGACCGGACCTGCGCCAGAAGATCTATCGCTTGGCCATTATCGGCCCGGTATGCGTTAAGGATCTCCAGCGTCACGTGCTGGGGGGGGTTTACAATCTCATGGTTCGATGGATCAAAGCGCAGGCGTTCGATTCCCCGCGTAGCTTCGGTCAACAGGAACTCGATGACCTGTCTCCCACGAAGCGGGCAATTGACTGAGCTCCGCCGGTGCTCAGAAAATGACTGTCCGGACCCAGCCCAATAGATTGCCGGGGCGGTCACTGTTAATCCCGAAGGTGTCGATCCACCCCCTTCCGCGTGGATTGCCTCGAGCACTTGCTGCTCCAGGTCTGCCTCAGTCAATGCCTGTGTTGCCGGAAAGCACACCAGATCATTGCCCGCATAGGAGAAGAAGTCCGTCACCGCCTGATGGAGCCAGCCGGCGGGACTATCAGCACCGCCCTTTTGGTTTTCGGCCGGCCAGGGCAGAGTTGCCTCAAGAAGATCGCCACCGCCATCAACGCTCAGGCAATGAGCGGGAATAGTGATGTTTTCTTTAACCACTTGCTGGTAGTGCGACGTTATGATGGCTATAAGAGCCTGGCAATCCGTTACTGCTGCGGCACAACGCAGCCAGTAGTACAACAAAGATTCCCCGCTGACAAGCGGGGCTGCCTTGTTGTCGTTTGAATCAGGGAAGGGACGCACTTTTGTCTGGCCAGATCTGAGGCAGATCCCGGGTGCCTCTTCGCTCCCGCGCTGATCAAAAATGATCCAGTCATGAGGTAATAGCGTTGCTGGAAGCCCCGGCTCAAGGGCAGCAACAATCCCAAAAGCATCAGCGCAGGCTGGGAGCAGTCCCGCCTCCACCAGGGCGAACTGCTGAAGTTTTATTGGGCTGGTGCCCTGGAAAGTGCCCGTACGACTGACCGAACCATATTTACCCGCAACGGCAGTAGCGCCCGGCGATTGGGCGCCCGGATTCGTGATTAGGGCCTGGGGCAACTTGTAATCCGGCAAAGGGTAGAAAAACGCGTGCGCCAGATCCTCTTCTTCCAGCAACTGTGTCCAGGTAGGCGCATCAAAGGTGCAGATCCCTCCGTCGGCTTTTGCGGCTAAGGGATAACCGGCGAGCCCAATCCAGGGCTGCCCAAGATGATCCTCCGGCGATCCAAACAGATATTTCGCGCCAAGACGATTCTCAATAGCAATCACGATAACCCCGCCCGGCGCCAATGCCG
>PBSU01000038.1 GCA_002726415.1 Acidiferrobacteraceae bacterium
TTTGTGGGGTATATGGCTTTAAACCCACCCGGGGGCTGATCTCGCGCAGCGGGGTGCTGCGCACATCCGGCACGCTCGATCAGGTGGGGGCCTTTGCAAGATCCATTAAAGATATTGCGCTGATTACAGATCAGTTAACCGGCTACGATATCAATGACAGCACCACCACCCCTGTACCCAAGCCGCATCTGTCCAGCGGCTATCTGCAAGAGGCATCTGGTGAGCCGCGGTTTGCCTTTGTCAGTGCGCCCTATGATGAGAGGCTGGAGCAAGATACCCGTGCCGGTTTTGCGCAACTTCAAAAGACTCTAAAAGCTTATGCCGAGCCAGTCGATTTGCCCGAGGGTTATGGCAATATGATTGATCATCACCGGGTTATTCACGATATCGAGATCCATCAACTGTTAAGCGCAGATCTTGTTGCACACCCGCAACTGATGAGCACCCAGATTACGGACGCACTGCAGCGCGCCGCAGAACACTCCCAGGAAGACTACGCCCAGGCTATCGATGCTATCGATGCGGTAGATACGTTTTTCTGTGAGCTGTTTAACGAATTTGATGCGATCATCGTGCCCTCGGCTGCTGGCGAGGCACCCGCCACCTTAAAGCAGACAGGTGATCCGATCTTTTGTACTCTTTGGACTCTGGCAGGATTGCCAGCGTTAACCATGCCGCTGCTTAAAGGCAGCACGCAACTGCCGATCGGCGTTCAGTTAATTGTGGGCGCAGAGCAAGACGCCCGGCTGATGCGAACCGCACGATGGCTTTGCACATTTTTGGCCTAGGGGTTCCCTTGATGCGATTCAAGACTCAGGAAATTGATTTGACGATCATATCGAAGAGGATAGTGGTTATCCGGCATTTTACGAGGGTCTTTATGCCCTGTAATGGTGGCGACCTCTAAGCCACCGCAGGTACCTTACCCACCCACACTCAACAGTCCAATTGGTCTGCCAGGTCTATGAAGTCGGGAGCCACAAAGTCGTAGTTGGCCTGCGCCATCAGATCGATCTCCTGATCGGGGCCGTGTTCAAAAGGACGCGCCACAAAGGCTGTATGGAAGCCACATTCAGCGGCCGCCTGCAGGTCGCTGTTGTGAGCCGCGACCAGTAAGCATTGCCCGGGATCGAGTGATAATGCGGCAGCGGAGTTGAGGTAGGCTTCGGGCTGTGGTTTATAGGCCCGCGCAATCTCCGCACCGAGAATCACATCCCAGGGCAACCGGGCATATTTCGCCATGTTGGTAATCAAGGCGATATTGCCGTTCGAAAGTGAACCGATGATATAGCGCTGTTTCAGGCGCTCAAGTCCTGCAACTGCGTCCGGCCAGGGGTCGAGCCGATGCCAGGCCCGATTGAGTTCAGTCTTTTCTGTGTCACTGAAACAATGAAGGGAAAACACCTCGAGCACCTCGTCGAGATTGTGTCGATGCAGTTCATCCAGAAGCACAAAAGGGGTATCTCCACAACGAACCCGCGACATGGCGGGCTGGTAAAGCGCTCTCCACTGGTCCGCAAATGCCTCTGCGTCGACCGTCAGCCCATGGCGCGCTACGGCCTCGGCAACCTGTCTGGATACGGAAGAGCGCCAGTCGACTACCGTACCAAAAACATCGAACAGCACAGCCTGTAATATCTCAGCGGGATATGTCGGTGTAACCATTGTGTCTTTCTTTCACCTGATGTACCTTGGGTGAGCGCATCTTACCGGGGATTCATATTTGATACTCACATCTCGTAGTGTTTCAGCTCAGGGCAGCGTCAGAAGGTGATGGATCGCCATGTCCACTGAAACCGCCAAGAGCAAGGACGCCTACAACGCTACGATCGCCAGAATCACGCCGGTTGCGGATGGGCTATCACTCTTCTTGCTCGAACCCGATCGGCCTATTGATGGCCGACTACCCGGGCATTATGTCAGCATTGGTCTTACTGACCCCGATTCGGGCAAACTCATCCGTCGCCCTTATTCGCTTTCGCAATCCCTGGGATCGACCTGTGATCCCAACCTGCTCGAGCTGCTGATTATCCACGTGCCCGAAGGAGAACTGACACCGCTGCTGTTCAACCTGACCGAAGGGGATCGGCTTTTTCTCAGGCCAAAAATGCTGGGTAGTTACCTTCTGCCCAAACTTGACCCGGACATGTCGATCATCCTCGCGTCTACCGGCACCGGGGTTGCGCCACACATGACCATGCTTGAGACCTGCGTGGAGGCATGCCGCCAGGTCGTGCTGATGGAATGTGTACGCTACAGCGCAGAACTGGCCTACGCCAATCAGATTCAAGCTTACGCCACAGGCCACCCTAATCTGCTTTACCTGCCACTGGTAACGCGTGAAGGTGGGCCAAAGCGGTACATCCAGGAATTCTTCAGTGAGGGCATCCTGGAACAAGAACACGGTATTCAGATTGATGCCACACATACACATGTGTTTGCCTGCGGGAACCCGGCGATGATTGGTATCCCGCGTGAAGACCGCAAAACCGGCGCCCTCTCTTTTGAGATCCAGAACGGCCTGATCGAGACGCTCATCCAGAAATACGGTTTGAGCATTCATAAGCCCAGAAGGCCTGGCGAGATTCATTTCGAGAAGTACTGGTAACCCCGCAAACCCCCCTGGTCACGACGAATTAACGGGTGATTGACTTTTCATTATATAACTATAATACTAGTTATATGGATAATATAAAACCCCAGTACTGATGCTGCAGCTGAAACAGGCTGCGGCGAGTTTCGCGGCGGTGGGCTCTGAGCCTCGACTGGCCGTGGTGATGGTCCTCGTTCGAGCAGGCCACACGGGATTGTCCGTGGGTGAAATACAGCATCGTCTGGCCATCCCTGCATCGACCTTGGCTCATCACTTGCGTTTTCTGCAAACAGCCGGCCTGGTAACGCAACAACGACGCGGGCGCACCATAATCAATCGTATCCGGTTCGATCAGATCGAAGCACTCTCGGCTTTTCTGCTACGCGAGTGTTGTGCGGAAGAAAAGCCCACAAAACGGGCCGGTGGTGGTNCAACCGTATGACCGAACTCACCCTGCACACCATTGGGGCTGCAGGACGTCAGCGACTGCGTACAGCGTGGACCGTGATCGCGATCCTGCCACTACTGGTGGCAGCAACTGATCCGGGGCGCTTCTGGCAAATCATAGCGTCTGCTGCGCAGGCGCTTTTAAGCACGGCCCCCATCATCGCTATCGCGGTCTTTCTGATCGCGCTTCTGAAGGCTACCGGCGCCGAAAATCTGGTGGCGAAAGCTTTTGCCGGTCGTGAACTGCGTATGATTGTGCTTGCAGCACTGGTTGGAGGGCTGGCCCCTTTTTGTTCGTGTGAAGTCATCCCCTTTATCGCCGGTCTGCTGGCTGTTGGGGTGCCGCTGGCCCCGGTCATGGCCTTCTGGCTGTCATCGCCGCTGATCGACCCTCCCGCATTGCTCATCACAGCAAATGCACTCGGTTGGGATTACGCACTGGGCAAGACTATCGCTGCTGTGGCTATAGGCTTAGCTGGCGGGGGTGCAATCTGGCTATTGACTCACCAGGGGTTATTCGCCTCAGTACTGCGTAGCCGTAGTGGAGGTGGGTGCTCAAGTTGCGGCACTGCACCCTTTTCGAGCGCCAGTCAATGGCGCTTCTGGACAGAGCCGGCACGGCGCGAAATCTTTCGTATTGAGGCCATTGCAAACAGTCTGTTCCTGTTAAAGTGGCTCACCCTCGCCTACCTCCTTGAAGCACTGCTGATAACCTATATACCCGCTGAGACGATTGGAAAGGTTGTAGGTGGCGGCGGCTTTGGCGCCATAATCATGGGCGCGCTGGTCGGGGCGCCCGCTTATCTCAACGGTTATGCGGCCCCGGCCCTCGTGGCTGGACTAATAGAACAAGGCATGAGCAGGGGCGCCGCAATGTCATTTCTGGTTGCCGGCGCCATCAGTTGTATTCCGGCAATGGTTGCGGTGTGGTCACTGGTCCGCTGGCACGTCTTCGCTTCCTACGTGGCTTTGGGATTTGCTGGCGCAATTGCCGCGGGATCCCTATTTCAGTTTCTCATATAAATCCCAGATGAACCTGCAGCACTAACTATGGATGTAGTGCTGTAACTGATCTATGGTGTACTGCTGCTCGGCAATAATGTCCTTGACCAGGTCGCCTATAGAGACAATGCCTGTCAACTGGCCGGCGTTATCCAGTACTGGCAGGTGACGAATCCTGCGCTCAGTCATAATACCCAAAGCTTTGTCGACCGTTAGCGTGGTATCAACGCACAAAACCGGACAAGCCATGATATCGCGTACCAGCGTATCACGCGAAGACAAACCCTTGATAATCACTTTGCGCGCGTAGTCCCGCTCACTCAACAGGCCAACCGGACGGCCTTCATCCAGAACTACCAGGGCGCCCACTTCGTACTCTGCAAGCAGGGTCAGGCTTTCGTAAACGGTCACGTCAGGGCTGGCCGTCAGAACATCGTGGCCTTTCAACTGCAGAATCTGGTCTAGTGTTCTCATCCTAACTACCTCAAAGTCAAACCCAGACTGGTGAAAGTATTACAAAGGCCTCGCACACACGCAAATAGGTCGTCTTTGCCGCACCTTTAGGCCGATAAAGCGCCGAGGAAAACGTATATCCCAAGGACACCCAGCGACAAAAAGAAAACGCGCTTGAACTGTCGTTCCGAAAGGCGCTTTTGGATCAATCGACCCAGCGCCATCCCCACCAATCCGGCGGTTACTCCAGTCATTGCCAGGCTGACAATCCCCTGTGGGAAAAGACCCTGCCAACTGAAAACACTCGCGAGAACCAGATTTGCGAGAAGAAGGTAGATTCCCATGGCTTGAAGCAGTATCTGCCGATCCAGGCGCAATGCCTGCAGATACACCGCCAAGGGAAAAACGAGAACACCGGTCAAGCCTGAAAACACGCCGGTTAGCATCCCAGCCAGCGGAGACAACCACTTCTCGCGGTGACCTGGCTCAGGTGGCTGCCAGGACCAAAGTCCTGTACCGCTATAGGCTAGGATCACAAGCCCCAACAGTACCGTAGGCCAGTAAGCATCGACCTGTGCCAGGACGTTGGCTGTCAACCAGGTAAAAAGTGCGCCAGGGAGCAGGAGCCCCCACAACCGACGCCAGATTGTGATAAAACGCCCGCCGCTGATCGCCTGCCAGAAATTGGTAATGATCGCGGGCAGGAGCATCATTCCGATGGCATCGATCAGCCCATAAAGTGGCGTCAACAGCGTGATGGATACCAACGGGAGGCCAAATCCCACCACCCCCTTGACAGCGCCCCCCAGAAAAAAGACGGCGCCGACGGTCAGGTGAAGTTCGATTTGATTCATGACAAAGTACGAGCCCACTCCTTATACGCGGTCAACAGTCCAGAGGCATTGTGGTCAGACTTGCCGCCTCGCATGGTCGGTTTGCACCGCCAGTGAAGATAAACTTCTGTTGATTCTAGCGTTCTGGCAAACTTGTGCACCTGCCTGAAGTTATCTTGGTATCGATGATACAGAACGATACCCGCGAGCGAAAAAAATAATAACGTAAATCTTTACCCATGCTGATTCGTATTCTTGAAGTGATTATGCCGGTCATCGTGGTGGTCGGCCTGGGCTACCTCTACACCCTGCGTTACCGGGCAGATATCACGCCGATCAATACATTAAGCCTGAACGTCTTTCTTCCAGCACTGGTTTTTAGCGTGATGTCCAGTCAGGAGTTCGAGCTGGCTCGCTACCCTGGACTTGCTGTCGCAGCCGCGGCAGTATTTTTCGGCTCCGGCCTGCTTGCATGGCCGATAGCCAAAATATTCGGGTATGACACCAGAACTTTTCTGCCACCGATGATGTTCAACAACTGCGGCAACCTGGGGCTGCCATTGGCTGTGCTGGCTTTCGGTGATGCCGGTCTGGCACCAGCAGTCATCCTGCTGGTCGTCACTAACCTGCTTTATTTTTCTTTTGGCATCTATCTGGTCGACCGCCAGGTACACTGGCGGGATATCCTGGTCTCGCCGCCTATTCTTGCCTCTGTTGCGGGCCTGGTTGTGAACCTTTTGGATATTCGGGTTCCGGTCATGATCTCAACACCGATCGCGATGCTGGGTGATGCGCTTATCCCGATGATGCTTTTTGCATTAGGGATCCGCTTGGTTGATGTGAAACTGACCGACTGGAAAATTGGGCTGGTCGGTGCCGTGGTGTGCCCGCTGACGGCCCTGATCGTAGTGCTGACCATACAGCCGCTACTAAAACTACCGGATGAGCAGTTTCGCCAACTACTGCTCTACTGCACCCTGCCCCCAGCCGTGCTGGTGTACCTTGTGGCCGAGCAGTATCAGCAAGAGCCTGAAAAGGTCGCAGCCCTGGTGGGTTTTGGTCACATCGCGACCATTGTTGTTGTCCCCGCAGTGCTGCTGTTTATTCTGCCAGCGATGTAGCCAGATTTAGCCTCTAACGAAAAAACTTTAACTGGACCACAAGCCTGAATGGTGGTCGCTTGAGGGATGGTACGACCCTACAACTGTCGTTAGACTCGCGCGCTACTGTCATAGTTGTACAACACCCTTTTAGGGCGTACCGCACACAACCAACCACGCGGATGGGAGCGACTTACCAGATCATGAAAGATTCTCTTTTTCAATATCGAGAACGAGGTGCCCGCTTTCATGGGAACAAGTTGTGGAATCTCGCCGTACTGCTTCTGCTCGGAGTCCTCTGGGGCCTGGCATTCTCACTCGCCCGCATGTCTACCGAGACCGGCATCCATCCTATTGCGATCAACTACTGGACCTGTCTGATCGGTGCACTCCTGCTGGTACTGTATTGCGTTGTGACCCGCCAGCGTGTGCCATTGCAACGAAATTTTCTTTTCCTATATATCGTATGCGGTGTACTCGGCTCTGTTATTCCCGGCACCCTGTATTTTTATGCTGCATCTCATGTCAGCGCCGGGGTGTTGTCTATCACCGTTGCGACCGTACCGCTGGTGACATTTGTTGGGGCCGCGATGTTTGGCATCGAAACCCCTTCGCTTATTCGGGTGACGGGCGTCATCTTTGGCATTATCTCTATCGCTCTACTGGTGCTGCCCGGCACCAGCCTGCCAAACCCGTCAGCGGCCTTGTGGGTGCTGGTAATGGTGGTAGCAGCAAGTTGTTATGCGGCCGAAAATTTAATCATTGCTGCCCGCACACCTGCAGGAAGTAATGTCTTTGTTATTGTGACCGGAATGCTGGTCGCCGCGACGATTATGCTGACACCCGTCATCTGGCTTTCGGGAACATTCACCGTACTGCCGTGGCCCCTTGACCGCCCAGGCTGGGCCATAGTCAGCATGGCACTGATCACAGCAACCGCATACGGTGGCTTTTATTATCTGGTGATTCGTGCCGGGCCTGTGTTCGCCAGTCAGACTGCGTATGTCGTCACGTTGGCAGGTGTACTCTGGGGAATGGTGATTTATGACGAAGCCCATTCCCTATGGATCTGGGCTTCGCTCGCGGTCATGATTATCGCCCTGACGCTTGTCAAACCACGAGAAGCGCAAGGGAAGATCTAAACAAGGCCACTGCGCGCCAATACCAGACCCCATAGCGCGAGAAACACAATACCCAGGTATAACGCCAGCCCTACTGTCATTGCCCGAATACGCCGTCCACGGCGGCGTGCCTGGACCTTGCGCAACCGGAAGCCCTCGACTGGCGCCACCAGAGGCACAAACCCAACCTGGGCAGCCTGTGATTCATCAGCGAGTGATCCGATGCGGATATAAACCCCTTCAGATAACTGATAGCAAGCGTCGAACTCAGCCAGCACCAACTCGAACACGGCCTTGGGCAACTCAGGCATGGCGGCTTTCAGCCGATGCGCCACCTGCTTCCGGTAAACCGTCCAGTTCGGATGCACCCCATCGTAGAGGCGATCCGGCGCCGCTTCCAGCGCATTTTCCATCCAACCCACGGCGGCTTTCACCTGGACCTCGGTCTGATCGCTGCGCCGGTGCAGGAAAACTGCAACTGCGATCACCCCCAAGCCCACCCACAGCGCGTGCTCGATCAGCGCGACACTGATAGCCCTGATCGTTTCAGTCATTGTGGTTTCAGCCTGATCATGATCCCTTCTAGGGGTGGTCAATCAAACCTGTCGCTCCCGGATACTGTTTAGACCGACAAAGCAGCGGGCAACAAAGCGATTACTGACATATGATTTGATCTGAGTCAAAACCACCTGCGCTTGTGTGGTTAGTCTAATCACCGGCAAGCACCAGTCTGGTCAACAAATCGCCCGGGAGACGCAACTGCCTGAAACCAGTTTACTCGACAGCATGCTCTCGTGCTGGAAAAAGCGCTATCCAGGAGCACCAGGACCGGATCCGGGTCTTTGTGTTATTGCCTGTCACATTAGCCGCTCGGAGGATAGCAGTTTTCACCTGCAGGCAGAGTACATCTCGGCTGATCCAGACTACCCGGGTAACTATATCTTCTTTGAGTGCCCCACACCCACTATGGGTGCTATTACTTTCAATTCGGTCGGTGACGCCACCTCGTTTCTAGATCAGGAAGTTGACAGCCTGGTAAACCGATACCCTCAAATGCAGATCATCCGGATGGTGCCAACCTCACCGGCTGAAGGATTTATCCGCTCGGAAGTTTTCAGCAATAACCTCTGGGTCACCCGGGAAGAGGGATTACGACACCGTTTCGCCTGCTCTCAATGTGGCCAACCCCTTATCGACCAAGCATGTCCAACGTGTAGCAAAACATAGCCGGGAATCTGACTCCACTCGACAGACCCTCTCTGGCGTTAATTTCTAAACTCAGGCTCTTCACAATCCAAGATCGACAGGATTTCGCTGAAATGCCGGGCCCCCTGTTCCGGGTAGGCATCCAACTGGCTGGCAGTTTTCTCTGCGATCTCATCAGACAGAACACGCAAAGGCTGGCCGGTCTGTAGCGCCTGAATATAGTTGCGAGCAGCTCTTTCAAAATAGTAGAGACGATTAAAGGTATCCGCGACAGTGTCGCCGATAACCATCACACCATGGTTACCCATGATCATAGTTTTATGCGCCGGGTTCGATAACAGCTTCACGCAACGCTCGCCTTCGTTGGTAAACGCCAAACCCCCATAATCATTATCGATCACATAGCGGTTATAAAAGATAGCCGTATTCTGATCGATAGGCGGCAAACGACTGTCCGCCAGACTCGCCAAAACTGTCGCATACTCCGGATGCACATGCATGACACAGCGGGCGTGTCGACAGTGACGATGAATAGCGCCATGCAACCCCCATGCCGTCGGATCAGGCGCGTCTGCCTTCTCCATAGTGGCCATGTCATTAGCATCGAGCAAAAGCAGATCGCTGGCGCGAATCCGCGAAAAATGCATCTGGTTGGGATTCATCAGAAACTGGGTGCCTTGATCATTCACGACCAATGAAAAATGGTTGGCCACCGCCTCATGCAGATCCAGCCGAGCGGTCCACCGGAATGCAGCTGCCAGCGCCACACGCTCCTGCGTGAAAGGCTGTTCGGCTGTTATTGCTTGTGCATGGCTCGTCATTACGATTCTCCCGATATGCCCTGGTGTAGTTTTTGCTCGGCTTCTTACGATTCCGGACGCTGCCAGCCCTCGCCGCTACCACATCGAAGACAGCGCTGGTTCATAAAGACCTCGTCCCAGTCCGCGTCAGTCACCATGTAGTCCAAAATGACTCTTAGCGCTTTCGAGGTGCTGCGAAATCCATAGGTCTCCTTCGCATACTCCAGCATCGTTACCGTATCCTGATGCAACTCCACCTCCAGGGTGGTTTTCTTTCTCATTGCCATTTCACACGTCCCTGACGTTATTTTTCTGCGAGCGATGGTAGCATCCATACACCGGACGGGTAATCCCCCAGGGACAATACCTGGCAGCCCGGGGGAATTGATCGCTGGCCCCGGTTACGCCATTATTCCGGACCCGCCAGACAACTAACCATGGAGCACCACTTGGAACTCACACATATTGATTACCAGCGAGATCAGGCTATTGCTGTGATTTGCCTGAATCAACCTGAGGGAGGCAATACCCTGTCGCGACAAATGGCATTGGACCTGCTGTCGGCTACTCAGGAGGCGCAAAACGACCAGAGCGTACGTGCGGTTGTGTTCAGCGCCCATGGGCCCATGTTCAGTTTTGGTGGCGATTTGAAGGAGTTTCAGCGCTTTGGCAAAAATGCAGAAGAACTGGTGACTGTCGCCGATCGATGGCACGAAGCGCAGCAGTCCTTTCTGACTATGCCCAAACCAGTCGTGGTAGGTGTTAACGGTATGGCAGCTGGCGGTGGTGTGCCTATGACCCTGGTCGGCGATATTGTCCTGGTGGATGAGACGGCACGTTACCGCCTTGCCTACACAGCAGCAGGACTCAGCCCTGACGGAGGCTCTACCTGGCTGCTGCCTCGGCTGATCGGACTTCGCCGAACCCAGGAACTTATTTTTGAGAACCGGGAGCTGTCGGCAGCAGAAGCGGTCGAGTGGGGACTGGCGACACGCACAGTCCCTCAGGGTAGTGCGCTCGACGCCGCCATCGCACTGGCGCATACCTTTTCAAAGGGGGCCACCCAGGCATTCGCCTCCTCCCGACGAATGCTGCATGCCAGTTTCGATAATGACTTCATGACACAAACCGCAATGGAGACCCAGGAGATCGGCGCCAACATGACCGGCTCAGATGGCCAGGAAGGGCTCGATGCCTTTATCAACAAACGCTTGCCAGAGTTCACCGGCAAACAATAAGGAGTCTATCGTTATGACAGTGCCCTTCGATTTTTCTGGCCAGAATGTGCTGGTTATTGGTGGCACCAGTGGGATCAACCTGGGTATCGCCCAGGGCTTCGCCAAAGCCGGGGCAAAGCTTGGTGTCATCAGTCGATCTCAGGAAAAGGTGGATGCCGCAGTGACACTGCTTTCTAAGCACACTGATGCCATGGGCTTTAGCGCCGATGTTCGCGATTACGAGGCTATCGATTCGTGTACCCGGGAGTTCAGCGAACACTTGGGGTCTATTGATGTGCTTGTTTCAGGTGCTGCAGGCAACTTCCCGGCTGCGGCCAATGCGATGTCAGCCAATGGGTTCAAGGCAGTAATGGATATCGATCTGCTGGGCACTT
Organism: Acidiferrobacteraceae bacterium; assembly: GCA_002726415.1. Taxonomy (GTDB): domain Bacteria; phylum Pseudomonadota; class Gammaproteobacteria; order Arenicellales; family UBA868; genus UBA868. The sequence goes on from PBSU01000038.1 coordinate 11,168, forward strand.
TTCAGGTCTTACGCTGTGCTTATTCCTTTCTCAAAAAACCCGGTAGTGCGGTCATCAACATCTCTGCTCCGCAGGCATTCCAGCCAATGGAAATGCAGGCCCACGTGTGCGCCGCTAAAGCGGGTGTCGACATGCTGACACGTGTGCTGGCGATGGAATGGGGGTTAGAAGGCATCCGGGTCAACTCGATCGTCCCCGGACCAATTAGCGACACAGAGGGAATGGCGCGATTGGCGCCCACGGAAAAAATGCAGCAAGCGGTAACCGCCTCAGTTCCATTGGGCAGACAAGGCACTAAAGACGATATTGCGGATGCGGCACTGTTTCTGGCATCACCGCTGGCCTCCTACATCACCGGGGCCATACTGCCGGTGGACGGGGGCTGGTCATTAAGCGGCTTTTCCTCACTGGGCAACGCCCTTAAGGCGAAAAGCCCAACATGAGTTGTCGCTACCACTACCGCCGATCAAAGAAGAAGATCGATGAAGCACAAAGTTGACTCGCGTCTGACACGAAACTATGGCGAGAAAAGCAGCGACGACTTTCGCCAGGTATACCGGGAATGGGCGGATACCTATGATCACGATCTCGTCCATGAGTTTGGTTACCAGGCACCGCAGGCAGCTGTTGCCTGCCTACGCACACACCTGACGTCGCTCGACAGTACTATTCTTGATATGGGTTGCGGCACAGGCCTGGTCGGTCAACTGCTGCATGATGCCGGGTATCGCACCATTGATGGGCTGGATCTTTCACCGGAAATGCTGGCAAAGGCCAATGGGCGGGGAGTCTATCGATCTCTGGATGAGGCTGACCTGGCGCAGGACCTGGCTCTTGAACCGGTTTACGACGCCATTATCTGCGTGGGGGTATTCTCACATCAGCCCAGTCAGCCTTTTGATCTGGCCAAGCTATTTGCCGGCCTCAAGCCTGACGGCACGCTGATCGCTACCGTTAATGGCAAGGGTTGGCATGAGATTGGCTGGGATGAGCTGCTGAAAAAGAGCGCTCACCGACAGGGTTTTCACATAGAAGCTATATCGGATATTCCCTATCTCTCCCGACAGCATATCTCGGGGAAACTGCTGGTGTTGCGTCCCTGAGCATCCGTGCTGGCCCATCTGCTTTATTAGCGTCGGCACGCAATTGATCCACCGACCCCGATTTGGCGTCGGTGGGATATCGCCAGATGTGCTGACTGCCGTATGATCGGGTCACTCTGACAACCCTTTTTGTTGGCAACAATCTTTTTATGGTCTCCACTGCCAACCGCCGGATCGGCATACCACTGGTGTTGCTCGCGGGAATCTTCTGGAGCACCTCGGGCATTCTCTACCGTCTGATCCAGGAAGCCACGCCCTGGCATGTGTTGCTGTATCGCTCGGTAGCGCTGCTACTGGCGTTAAGTTTGTGGCTGGGGTTTCGTTACCGGAGCCAACTCCGCATAACCCTCAGTAGGGCCGGAATACCGGCGCTGGCGGGTGGGCTATGCCTGGGCACTGCCTTCGCGGGTTACATCCTGGCCCTTGAGTACACCATGGTTGCCAATGCGATGTTTCTATTAGCCAGTGCCCCGTTTTTTTCAGCCCTGGCAGGACGCATTCTGCTGGGTGAGCGCATTGCCCTCTACATGTGGGCGGCTATGGCTATCGCCGCAATGGGTATCGGTATCATGGCAGGAGAGGAGCTGTCGCTGGGCAAGGGTCTTGGTGAGGGCTTTGCCTTGCTGGCCGCAGTGGGTTTTGCCGGACTGACGATCTCGCTGCGGATCAGGCCTGGCACGGATAAACTGATCACCATCTTCGTTGCGGTTATCGTGGCAACGATTTACGGACTTGTGGGCTTGATTCTGTCGGGATGGCACTTTACTGTGCCCTGGGTGGATTTTCTCAACTGCCTTTGTATGGGTTGGTTTCAGATCGGACTGGGCTTTGCCCTCTTTACTGCAGGTGCGAAGCACTTACAAGCGGTGGAGATGACCCTGTTGTCGATGACCGAGGTGATCGCGGGACCTATTATTGTCTGGGTCGGCATTGGCGAGATTCCCTCTGGCGCATCTTTAATCGGCGGAACACTGATCCTCGCGGCGATCACACTGATGGCGCTCATGGGTGCTAGGGCCTCCGGAAGAACGCCGCCTTTTGAAGCACCGGTCTCCTGAGTCAGGAAGAATGCGCGCCTGGTTGTTGGGGTGTCAGTAAAAGGCGCAGTTATATATCTGCATAAAGCGCTATTCGGTATATAACTGCACCCGATCTGAGGCGTGCTCAGTCAGTTATGCCTATGACGTTGGGCATTTCCTTCACCTCATTGAGAAACATCCCACCCATTTCTCCCAGAGTCTCAATGATGGCTTCTGGATCATTTGCCTTCCACCAGCAATACATCACCATATCATCTTCCTCCCGCATTCCAGTTCATCTGGAACGATGCATTTTCGTTTTTCATCTGTGAGCGGATAGTGTCAAGATCAAAATCGTTCGTCCTCTGGAAATACTGTTGTCGAATCTCCTCGGATTAAAAAGTGTGCGTTACCATGTAGTCTTTCATCATGCTCTCCTGCTTGCCGGAGGTACGCCCTTACCCTATCAGACATTTGTATACGTTTTACCAGGTGATGGCTGTCGAAATTGAAGTAAGCTCGCCCCAACTTTCCCGCACTGTATTTCAGCCTCGCATCTTATCGAATGCCTTTATCTCAGGGTCTATCGGTGTTGAGGGTAACCGGCGACTGGCGTACACATTAGCCTGAGGACGGAACCAGTCTGCCGATTCGATAAGACCCACCCGGACGCCAAGCCTGGATGGTGCCTTGCTGTTCTGATGATAAATCTGGGACCCACACTCTGGGCAGAAATACCGGGTCACAGTGTTCCCAGTATCACTCAGGCTCTGGAAACTATGTGTTCGGCCCACCATCTTCAGATCAGTCGCATCCACAAAAGCGAAAGAAGCATAAACACCGCCGCCAGAACGTCGGCAGTCATCACAATGACAGTTCGCCTGGAACATAGGTTCACTGTCGCATTGAAACCGAACTGCACCGCAAAGACAGTGCCCGCTAAATCCCTCAGCCATGAAGCTGCCTCCCGTTGTAACAGATTATGATTAACGTTAAGGGTCCCTTAATTTAGCGCCATTTTCAAGCACGACCTGTCCAGAGAGCACAGCAGGGCCGATGATCCGGCTCGCCTAGGCTCGACCTATAAGGTTTAGATCCTCAATTCATGCCGTGATCACTTCACTATGATCAGTCGAGTACCCAGGATGATCTGTTGCATCTGGCATCTTCAGTCTTTCCTGTGAAAAACATCATGCCCGGTTCCGCAGAAAGCACGATGGCAGTATCACTGCCCAACACAGCCCAAACCTAATCAGCATATGTCTGAATTTTGCTGTTTTGCCGACTTAGGGTGCCCTTAGGCGTGTCGAAACGACTATGATTCTAAGATATGGACCAGCACGAACTTGCAGAAGAATACGACGATGCACTGGTCGCCTTACTTGAACTCATTTGGGGCGAGGGATTCCTATCGCCCGGTGGGCCAGATGCCGTTAGAAAGATTGTCAAAGGCCTGGAACTGAGTGACAAACTCGTTGTCGACATTGGCAGCGGCCTGGGTGGACCGGGCATCACCCTAGCGAAAGAATACGGCGCTCGAGTCATTGGCCTGGAAGTAGAACAGGGCCTCGTCCAACGCGCTGTTGACCACATTGAGAGTGCTGATCTTTCCAATCGCATCTCCTGCCGGCATTACGAGCCTGGCCCTTTGCCGCTGCCAGATAATGCGGCCGACTTCGTTTTTGGTAAGGATAGCTGGATCCATATCGAAGACAAGAAGGCCTTCTTCGATGAAGTCTTTCGCATTCTCAAGCCAGGCGGCATTCTTACCGCCGGTGATTGGATGTGTTCCGACAAGCCTTACGGGCAGGACATGGCGTATTTTTTTGAATTGGAGGGCCTGACTTACCATATGGATACACTCGAGAACTACGGCCAGATTCTTCGCGAGTGTGGGTTCATTGATATCGTGCTTGAAGACATCGCGCAGACCTACCAGGTACAGGCCCAACAGGAATACACTGCAATGCGGGGGCCGTTGGAAAATCAAATGCGGGAAATTCTGGGGGAAAAGGCGAAAGCCCATTTCATCGAGAACTGGCGCGCCCTTACCGTAGTCCTTGACAACGGCGAACTACGCCCCTCACGTTTTCGAGCTCATAAGCCTGAGTAGCGGCAATTCGGGATCGGACTTTACTTATGACACAGGTGATCCCCTGGGCCATCAACAGGTCCGTAGCCTTGGCGTTATCTGTTTCGCATCACTTCTGCTACTCCTAACAGCTATTCACCCTCTCCTTATCAAGATTGGCCATGGAATACTCTCAACTTCTTAAGGCTTTGCAGAAGATCACAGGCCCTGCCGACGTGCTTTTTGGCTCGGATGACAGATCTGCCTATGACAGGGACTGTACCGGCAATTACAAAGGCATCTCACTGGCCGTTGTCCGCCCGGCCAACACTGATGAAGTATCGCGCGTCATCAAGCTGGCACATCAGGAAGGCCTGCCAATCATCCCGCTTTCCGGCAATACCGGATTGGCCGGAGGGACACATCCCGGTGACAACGAAAACTCAATCATAGTGTCATTGGAGAGGTTAAATAAAATTCGCAGCATCAACCCTGGAGCCCGCACCACAGAGGTCGAGGCCGGTGTGATTCTTCAGAGCCTGCACCGCGCAGTGGACGAGCATGATCTGGTCTTTCCCCTTCTGTTCGGCGCCAAAGGCACCTGTCTGATTGGGGGTAACCTCGCAACCAACGCCGGGGGATCAAACGTTCTTCGCTATGGAAACATCCGGGCGCTTTGTCTTGGTCTTGAAGTGGTGATGCCAAACGGGTCGATCGTGAACCTGATGACGGCGCTGCACAAGAACAACACGGGCTATGATCTGAAGAATCTGTTCATCGGTGCTGAGGGCACACTGGGCATTATTACTGCTGCTGTTTTGAAACTTTTTCCAAAACCCAAAGCTTATGCAACAGCGATGATTTCGGTTTCATCGATCCCCGCTGCTCTTGAGTTGCTAAATGAAATCCAATTGGCCAGCGGTGGATCAGTTGAGGCGTTTGAATATATGCCCAGGGATTTCTTTGAGCACCTGGCCATCATCCACCCGGAAATGCGGCCACCGTTCGAACAGCTACCCAAGATCGGGGTTCTTGTAGAGTTGGGCACAACCTTAGCCAGGGACGCCCAACCAGGACCTGACGGCTCTATTCCCATTGTCTCACTGTTGAAAGAAATCCTGGCCAACCATTTCTCTACCGGAAAGATTTTGGATGCGGTCGTCGCCCAGTCTGAGGATCAGCGCCAGGAAATGTGGGCCCGGCGCGAAGCGGCATTTGATGTTGTCGCCTACCGCCCTCACGCGATCGATACAGATGTGGCGGTACCACTTGATAAAGTCGATAGTTTCGTCAAGACAATGGACGCCCGCCTGCCGGAGATTTCAGACAAGGCAGAATCCGCCTGCATTGCCCACCTCGGCGACGGGAATCTTCACTTCAGTGTCTGGGCTGACCCTTCAGGCAACCAGCCCCACAGCCCGGAAGTAACCGATCAGATCTACAATCTGATCGAAGATACCGTTCAGGAACTTGGGGGCAGTTTTTCGGCCGAACACGGCATCGGCCTTGCCAAAAAAGCCACGATGGCACGGCGCAAAGACCCGGCTGCACTGGCAATAATGCGCCAGATTAAATCCGCGCTTGACCCCAAGAACATCATGAATCCGGGAAAAGTAATCCCAGATTAACCCAGCCAACTCCAATCTGGGTAATCTAGAACTAGGAATTTGCTTTTGGCACAGGCGATACCTTGGGTCCCAGACTTAGCCTTACCCACTACAGCACCACTACAGCAAAAGCGGAGTAAACTGAGCGCTTCCATCATTCCCGGACAAACCACAAATCCGACCCGGGCCGAGATCCCTGATCTTACGGACATGTGAAGAACTCATGAGCGCTCCTGATACCCGACGTACGATCTCCTGGGCCCTGTATGACTGGGCCAATTCCGCTTTTGCGACGACGGTGATGGCCGGGTTTTTCCCGATCTTCTTCAAGCAGTACTGGAGTCAGGATGTGGCTATCACTCACAGCACGTTCTACCTGGGGGTAAGTAACTCGGTTGCCAGCCTGATCATTGTGATCCTGGCGCCCATCCTCGGGGCCATGGCTGATACCGGCGGACTGCGTAAACGCATGCTGGCCACTTTTGCGAGCTTAGGTGTTCTGGCTACGGGAGCGCTTTATCTGGTGCAGGCCGGTATGTGGCCATTCGCGATCCTGCTCTACGCGATCGCGGTTGTGGGCTTCTCGGGGGCCAATACCTTCTATGACTCTCTGCTGATCATCGTTGCGCCATCGAAAAAGCGTCACCGTGTCTCTGCGTTGGGCTTTGCCCTGGGATACCTTGGTGGAGGCCTGCTGTTTCTGATCAACGTGCTAATGACACTTAAGCCGCAGCTGTTCGGCCTGGCAGACGCGGCTGCAGGCGTACGCTGGTCTTTTGTTACCGTCGCGGTGTGGTGGACCGTATTTTCGATACCGCTTTTTCTGTACGTGGATGAGCCACTGCCCGGCAACGGTCGACGTGGTGTGGACATCAAGGGCACGTTTGCGGCACTGCGCGAAACCGCGACAAACCTCGGCCAACATCGTGGCGCCTGGATGTTTCTACTCGCCTACTGGCTGTATATCGACGGGGTCGACACGATTGTTCGGATGTCGGTTGATTTTGGTCTGACGATTGGGCTGTCGTCCAATAATCTGATCACGGCTTTGCTGATGGTTCAGTTTATTGGCTTCCCCGCAGCGTTAGTGTTCGGTCGCCTGGGAGAGCGCTACGGCGCGCAGCGGGGTATCTGGATCTGTATCTGGGCCTATGTCGGCGTCACCATTTTCGCTTACTTCATGGAAACAGCACTGCAGATGTACATCCTCGCCGCAGTCATTGGTCTGGTGCAGGGCGGTATCCAGGCACTCAGCCGATCCATGTTCAGCCACCTCATTCCGCAGGAGAAAAGTGCCGAGTTTTTTGGCTTTTATAACGTGGTGGGCAAAGCCGCCGCGGTTTTCGGGCCGGTGATGATGGGCACCATCACCCACCTCAGTGGCAACCCACGCCTGGGCATTCTTTCAGTGGCGATACTGTTTTTTGCTGGCATGTTCTTCTTTCGGCTGGTACGCGACCCGGCTGACACTCACCCAACCTGATGCCACTGGCCACGCGACTGCAGTACTGATTTAAGTAGGGCTGGGCGGTCGGTCATCAGACCTTCGACTCCCAGATCCAGCAACCGATTCATCTCATCTGACTCATTCACAGTCCAGACGTGGGTGTGCAGACCCCGGGTTTTCATCGCTTGGACAAAGCGATGATCAACCACCTTGATACCGTTCCACCGTACCGGCACCTGCGCACATGCCGCCCGTAGAACTCCGACGGGAAGACCGATACTGGCCAGGCGCGCCCGGGTCGTCTCGAGTGTTGCCATTGAAGTGCAGACCTTGGGCAAGGCCGTGCGAACCCGGGCCAGTCGCTTATCAGAGAAAGACCCGATACAGACACGCTCCTGCGCACCCGTACGATGGATCACTTCGATCAGAGGCCCAACGGCCGCATCGGATTTAGGATCAATATTAAACCGCGTGTGAGGAAAGTCGCCCAGCAGCTCCTCCATCAGTGGAATGGGCTCGTGGTCGCCCACCCGGGCCCGGGCAATCACCGGATAATCCAGCGCTGCGATCAACCCACGATCTGAAGTAACCCGATCAAGCCGGTCATCATGAAAGGCGAGCAACACGCCGTCACGCGTGCAATGCACATCGGTCTCAAGGTACTGGAAGCCATGCGATACGGCACTCTCAAACGCGGCTGCTGTGTTCTCCGGTGCGGCTTCGCTATCGCCCCGATGGGCAAACGCCAGCACACCGCTATGCTCGAGAAATGCGTGGCTCGGCATCCACAAAACTCCGTAAATTGAGTGACTGTCTGCGCCCTATTCTGAGCGCACAAAGTTGTCAGGGCCAGCCCTGATCCCAGTCTGTCGTGCTGGGGTTAAAATTAGCCCCCTGATCCTTGATGAATTTCAACAGACCGCTTCCATATGACCTGCCCACTGGTCCTCATTCCAACCTACAACGAACGAGACAACCTGATCCCTTTTATCGATGCAGTTCGATCTGCCCTGCCCGAAGCTGATATTCTGGTAATTGATGACAACTCCCCGGATGGCACCGGAACACTTGCGGCGGAAAAGGCCGCCAAAGACGCCCGGGTACATGCTCTGCACAGGCCCACAAAAGAAGGGCTGGGGCGTGCTTATCTGGCGGGATTTGCCTGGGCCCTGGCGCGTGATTACAGCCACGTTTTTGAGATAGACGCTGATTTCAGTCATAACCCGAAAGACCTGGCCCGCCTGCTCAAAGCCACCGAGACCGCCGATATCGCACTGGGTTGTCGCTGGATAACTGATGGCGGTGTTTCAGGCTGGCCGCTGGCGCGCGTGGCGCTATCCCGTCTGGGCAATCTTTACGCCAGGGTGATCCTGGGTGTGTGCTACCGCGATCTGACCGGAGGCTTTAAATGCTTTACCCGCAGGGCCCTTGAGACACTCGGCCTTGAGAAAGTCAGCTCCGTGGGATATGGCTTTCAGATTGAAACCACCTGGCGGGCGTTACAGGCAGGTCTTTGTGTCACTGAAGTCCCTATTCATTTCGTTGACCGCACCCGCGGCATCTCCAAGATGTCGGGGCAGACCTTTGGCGAGGCGCTGATTCTGGTGTGGCGCTTACGTTTTGGGGCGTGATACGGACCTGGCGTGGCCGCTGATCATCAACAACAGATAGCTGTAAAGCCACAACGCCAGACCTGCCAGCCCCACAATATCGCGCGCCAAGGGGCCTGAAGGCAGCAGGCTGGCTGCGGCTTTGACACCGAGCAGCCCGGATAAAACCGCAAGACATACAATCTTGAGTCCTGAACGTTTCAACAAGGCATCCTGCCAGCAGAATAACAACAGCCCAAAAAAAGCGATGAAATGCGGTTTCGACGATTGCGGTCCGATCAGCACAAAGGCTGTGTAAAAGAGCATTCCCAATATAAAAATCGAATCTTTACGCCGACGGGTCGCTGCCAGCAGTGTCAATCCAAAGAATGTACACAAGCCCAGGAGCACCATATTAGCCGACACTGCGTTTCCCAGCCATGATGCCATGATTCGGTAGAGTGACTGGTTGCCCTTGCTGCCCCGATCCTGCCACCAGCGGATCGCATCCGGCGAAACCGAGAGTGTCATGGCGTAATGCTCACGCAGGTAGGCCCAGACATCCTGATCTCGTGCCTGCGCCTTGAACCGTCCTTGCGGCACCACATCGTGTTTGGGCAACACTGAGCCAGGCACCGTGAATTCGGCACCAGTCCAGGTATCGGTGACAGCATATTTGGCGATATCAGGCGCGCCGATAAACCCCACCGTCAACGAAACAAATATTGCGACCATGGCCCAACGCCTTTTAAAGACGGGCAACAGAACCATAAACAGGGGGTTTGCTTTAAGGGCCGCCGCCAATGCCAGTAGGCCGGCAGCGGCCACAGGCCGACGGACAAACTTTGCCACCCCAAAAATTACCAGACCGAAGATCAGGATATCGGTCTGCTGGTTATTGAAAACTGCCAGCATAGATCGCGCACAAAACAGCAGGGCTATCACCAACACCGCCGTGCGTACCGGACTATCAAACAGAATCTCACGCTGACAGGTACGAACCGCGCCCATCAGAATCAAAACGTTCACGGCAAAAAAGAGGATCTTGCCGACGGAGTAACCCAGCGGGTACACCGGCAACAACAAAAAAGAGGCAAATGTGGGATAGGTAAAAACGTTCTGTTCGTATATGTGCACCTTGAGGCCATGTAGAAAACGAAAGGTGGCGGCCCAGTACACATCGAAATCACCATCATGCACGAGGTAGCGGTAAAAAAGGACGGCCGTTAGCGCAAAGCCAAGGCCGGCTACCAACCAGCGCGCCACAGACATCCTAAGCAGGCGGGATAAGCTGGGCATGGGAATCAACGTGTCCTGAGTGAAACGTCCTGTATGCTCGGCTGTTATCAATCATTAATGCCAGCGTACTCATGCTGTTGGGAATCCTGCTGGCCGGCCGTGCCTGGTATCACCGCAAACTGCAACGCCAGGGTGATAACTCCATCATTGAGCTAATACTGAGATACGGGTTCAATGGCTCAGGCAGGTTTATGGCGCAATTTAGCCGCCACGAAATCCTTTTGGGGTATATGCAATAGACGTTGAATTTTGCGCATCAGGTGCAATTCGTGATCATCCAGGCGTGCGTCGGCATAAACAATACGCCACATCTGCTCAACCAGATTCAAGCGGTCTTTTTCGCTCCAGTGCTGGTTTATCAGCGACGTAAAACCGTGTAGGCCCGTCGCCTCGCGCGCTTGATCCTCTGCCAGCGCCAGTAGCGTTTCAGCATCCGCCTGCGCCAGAGAGAACTGTTCACATACCAGCGACTGGATGGTCTTTCTCTCCTGCTCACCCAGATCGTAATCCGCCATTGCGGTCTCAAAAAGCAGCGCGGCTGAAGCCAGGCGCAAAGACGCTTCCAGCCCAGAGTTATCGTCCTGGGCCTGGAGGCGCTTACGGAAAAAGTCACTGATCGCATCTATCATGGCATCTCTCACCCCCCGGTACGTGGCTGGACATTCTAAGGGTATCGGAAGAAGGCCATGCGAAATACCCAATCAGGTGAGAACCAAAGATAAAGCGGGATGATATACCCTGCAAAACGCGGGCAAAAAAAAGGGGCGGGCCCTGGCGGGCACCGCCCCTACTTCCACGGTCATTCATGGAGGAGATATGCAGGCGTATTAACCCATACCACCTAAACTGTCACCTTGACCCAGATCAAGATTGTGTTTTCTATAAATCGTCTGAGACTCTATCGACCGCCGGAAGGCTCTAGGGGTTGCTGGGCGTACATTGGGTGCTCTGGCGATCACGCTGGCTGTCATAACGCATTTCGCAAACGACCACAGCACCGGCTTTCTCCAATCGATATTCGGTAACAGCTACAACGCGCTGGAGCTCAGTATATGGAGCGATACCCGCGCGGGTCTCCTGCCTTTCGATCGTTTCTGCAATGCGCCAACCCTGTTGGGTCAGATCATAAACCTCCTGTTCATCCAACTGCGCCCGACCGGCGGTCGGCCACAGGCCCCCAGCGAAAAACGTCACTGCCGCAACGATACTCCAGTATCGCAGCCAATTCAGCGATGAGGTCTGGTGCGCTATCAAATCCTAACGAGTGCCATAAATCCGATCACCGGCATCACCCAACCCGGGCAGGATGTATCCATGGTCGTTAAGTTGTCGATCTAATGCAGCCGTGTAGACCGGTACATCCGGATGCGCTTCGCCAAACGCCGCCACGCCCTCAGGTGCTGCAAGCAGACAGACGAATTTGATTTTCCTGGGCCCATCTTGTTTCAGCCGGGTTATCGCGGCGCTTACCGAATTAGCGGTGGCCAACATGGGATCCACCACGATTGCTTCGCGCTCGCTGATGTCATGGGGCACCTTGTAGTAATACTCGATAGCCTGCAAGGTATCCGGATCTCGATACAGGCCGATATGCCCTACCCGGGCCGATGGAATCAAGTCAAGCATGCCCTCGAGCAGGCCATTGCCCGCGCGCAGCACAGAGATAAAGCACAGCTTTTTGCCCGCGAGCATTGGTGCCTGCATCGTCTCCAGCGGGGTTTGGACTTCCCTTTGCTCAGTCGGCAAATCCCGGGTAACTTCGTATGCAAGCAACAATGCAATCTCACGCAACAGTTGTCGAAAATGCGCTGTGGGGCAGGTGTTATCACGCATCAAGGTGAGTTTGTGCTGCACCAGGGGGTGATCAACGATCGTGAATGATTTTTGCATAAATTTTCCCATTACATCCGATGTGCGGTGCGAGAAGCCAACAAATCGTCCTCAACCGGGCACCAGCCTAAAATTAAACGCTCCCTTACCATCACGACATTTTATGCCACGATCCCAGTGATTAACACCGCACAGAGGCAAAGAATTGGTTGCCAGCCAAGCACCGTAAATTGATCGAGGTTCTGGCGAGTGAAATGCGCGGGATAATTGGGTCACAATACTGAAATGAGCCCGCAGCATAGCAACGCGCAAGACTTGGAGCCTAAAAAGCGCATCGTACTGACTGGAAGCGAATGCACCGGTAAAACACGGCTTGTCCAAGCCCTGGCTGAGCATTTTGGCTGCCCTTGCTCACAAGAGGCGGCGCGGGCCTATCTCGACAAGAAAGGGGCGCCACTGAATCGACAAGACATCGAGCCCATTGCCCGCCAACAGATCGCTCTGGAAGATACTGCCGCTAGCCAGCCAGGATCACTGGTGATTCATGACACGGACCTGCTCTCCACCATGATTTACGCCCAGCATTATTATCATTATTGTCCAGACTGGATCATCGAGACAGCGCAATCGCGGGCACGGGGGTTGTACCTGTTGTGTGATTCTGATCTGCCTTGGATTCCGGATGGGCTCCAGCGCGATCAGGGATTACACCACCAGCGCTCACAGATCCAGGCATTGTTCGTCACTGTATTGAGAAAAACGGGTCAACACTGGTTGACCATCGGTGGTCTGGGTCAGGTGCGAACCCTATCTGCCATAGCAACGATCGAAAACTTTCTCGACAGTGCGATCTCGACCCACAGCAATATTGACAGTCAGTCGAGAGATAATTAAATTCTCCTTGTTATCCGACGGGGCGTTCGGCAGAGGCCGGGCTGAGAAGAACCCGTTGAACCTGAACCGGATCATACCGGCGGAGGAATTCGGATAATGGTCTTAGCACCCCTCCGCCCTTCAGTTCCGAAGGAGCGTTAGCATGATATTCCTGAGAAAACTAGCAGGCCTTGCCGCCAGCCTGCCCATTCTTGTCCTCCCGACTGCGCAGGCAGCAGTACCTCAACTTACCGTCTACACCTATGCCTCGTTTGTATCCGAATGGGGGCCTGGCCCACTCATTGAGCAAGCGTTCGAAAAGCATTGCAACTGCGATTTAAAGTTTGTTGGACTCGAAGATGGTGGCGCATTGCTCAGCCGGTTAAAACTCGAAGGCAAGCGTACTGCGGCCGATGTTATTCTGGGGTTGGATACCGCTCTTACTGGCGAGGCAGAGCAAACCGGACTGCTGCAAGAACATAACATCACCCTTGGGTCTATTAATCTCGCCCTACCCTGGTCCGATCTGCTTTTCGTGCCCTACGATTTTGGCTACTTCGGTTTTGTCTACGATAGCGAAACACTACCTACTCCCCCGGGCAGCCTCGAGGAGTTGGTCCATGATCGTGACGGCCCGCGTATTATCATCCAGGACCCTCGCACCAGTACGCCGGGATTGGGATTGCTTTTGTGGATGCGAAAAGTATTCGGCACCGACGACCAGGCTGCCTGGACTGCCCTGGCACCTAGAATCGTGACGGTGACTAAAGGATGGTCGGAAGCCTACGGCCTCTTTCTAAAGGGCGAGGCACCCATGGTCCTGAGTTACACCACCTCTCCTGCTTACCATCGACAGGTTGAGCAGAACAATCGATACCAGGTCGCGATGTTTTCAGAAGGGCATTATCGTCAAGTCGAAGTCGCGGCACGCCTGAGCACTTCATCTGAGCCGCAGCTAGCCCAGAACTTTCTGCGCTTTCTGCTGTCTGACACGGTACAGAACATCCTGCCCACGACTAACTGGATGTTGCCATCAGTACGCACCGGGCAAGGCCTGCCGGACGCCTTTCGGGATGAAGAAGTACCTGAGCGCATGCTGCAGTTTGATTCCCTTGAGGTACGTGATCAACGCAAACAATGGATAAGTCGCTGGCTTATTGCGCTCTCACGTTGAGGCGGCCACCGGCAATGCGGCTCAGCGCACTGTGGCCGGGAGGTTTCGCTGTATTTTTTCTAGTCGCCGTAGTTGGGGGCTCCCTACTTACGGTGGTGCTGCAGTTTCGTGACAGCAACCTCGTCGAAGTGCTGAGTGATACCTACCTGCATTCGGTAATTCGTTTCACCCTGTGGCAGGCTATGTTATCGACACTGCTGAGTGTTGGGCTTGCGTTACCAGTAGCTCGGGCCTACGCGCGGCAATCACATTTTTTTGGCCGACATACGCTGGTCATGCTCATGGGTCTACCAGTGGTTATGCCGGTGATTGTGGCAGTTCTGGGCATCGTTTCTATCTACGGCCACAACGGTGTGATCAATCAACTGCTGAGGGTAACGGGCGTGGCCCCTGCTTTCAATATTTACGGTCTGAGTGGAATACTGCTGGCGCATGTCTTTTTTAATCTGCCGCTGGCGGTGCGCTTGCTGCTACCGGCGTGGGAACAGATTCCAGGCGAAAGCTGGCGCCTCGCTAATACCCTGGGCATGTCAAGCAGTCAGTTGTTCCGATTCATTGAGTGGCCATCCCTCACCAGTTTTTTACCCGGCACGTTGGTTATTATTTTCTTGCTTTGCTTCACCAGCTTCGCGGTCGTACTGACACTGGGTGGCGGCCCAAATGCGACTACCGTTGAAGTGGCGATTTACCAAACGCTACGTTTTGACTTCGACCCCGCCCGGGCGACACTTCTCGCATTGATCCAACTGGCTTTATGTGCAACGATCGCACTGGCCATGATCCGCTGGTTGCGCGCCCTGCCGATCAGCCAGGGTCTGCAACTCCAGACAAAAGACCGGCCTGATTGCCAAGCGCTAACCTATCGGATACAAGATGCCGTGCTGATCGTAGCCAGCACACTATTCATTGGCCTACCCATCGCAGCCATTGTCGTTGCCGGACTGCAAGGGCCGATCTTAGGGGTCATTCTGGATCCCGTGCTGTGGCAGGCGACCGGGCGCAGCCTCGGCATTGCGCTACTCGCTACATCGCTTGCCAGCCTGGTGGCATTGGGGCTGGCAATGACAGCGCGGCGACTGGTGCTCGAATACCGAAAACCCCAAGCGACCGACATAGCACTATGGGTGGGCTCTTTAACGCTTGCTGTCCCGCCTATGGTGATCGGCACAGGATTGTTTCTTTGGGTATTAATGACAGATATGCCGCAGATGACGACCCTGCTGCTTATTGCCCTGGTCAACGCGTTGATGGTGCTCCCGTATGCACTTCGCAGTATCGCACCTGTTCTGATCAACTCAGGTCGCCACTATCATAGACTGTGCCAGCAGTTAGGCCTTGAGGGCTGGATGCGATTTCGCCTTATTGACTGGCCTGCGATTCGCAGGCCTGTCGCATTTGCCGCTGGACTGGGTGGGGCACTGTCATTCGGCGATATGGGCGTGGCAGCCCTTTTCGACACCAGCGGTGCGATTACGTTACCGGTAATGCTCTACTACAGAATGAGCGCCTATCGTTTCGATGAAGCCGCCGTTACCGCATTGGTGCTGGTTTTGATCAGCGTCTTGGTCTTCTGGCTACTTAACCGAACTCTGGGACGATGGCCTTCCTGACGCTGGAGCAGATCACGTTTGCCCTGGGTGACTGGCAGTTGCGCGCATCTGTGCAGGTACCCCAAGGCCATTGTGTCGCTCTTATTGGGGCCAGCGGCGCGGGAAAATCGACACTGCTCTCCCTGATAGCCGGGTTTGAAACGCCCGATCGCGGGCAGATTCTAGTCAATGATGTGGACATCAGTTCTTTCGCACCATCACAACGGCCCGTCACCATGATGTTTCAAGAGCACAATCTGTTTGCGCATCTCAGCCTTTACGACAATATTGCGCTGGGCTGTCATCCCGGCCTTAAGTTGACCGCAACAGATCGTGACACCATTGACCGAGCACTGGCCGCCACCGGTTTGAGCGAACTCAGTTCCCGGCGACCCGCGGATGTTTCCGGTGGCGAACGTCAACGAGCGGCTCTGGCCCGGTGCCTGTGCCAGAAAAGACCAGTGCTGCTGCTGGATGAGCCTTTCGCCAGCCTGGATCCCCGCTTGCGTCAGCAGATGCACGAACTGGTAGACCAACTTCGCCGGGCCCATGGGTTAACGGTGATTGTGGTCAGTCATTTACCGCATGAAGTGGCCCGCATCGCAGACGAGGTTATCTTCATGCATGAGGGGTCAGTCAAAGAACAAGGCCCCGTCGATATTACCCTGGGAGACCCACAAAGCCCTGAACTGCGCGATTACCTGCAATTCACGGGTGGCGAGTAGTATCCTCGCCAGAATGACTGGGAGAAAAAAGACATGCGGGCTTTCGCTTCTTTCCTGGCTACGGTGCTGTTCGCTACATCGCCGAACACCGTTGCTCAATCGCCATGCCCAATGAACCTCGATTTCACCAAGCGCTATCTCGCCAGTGAACAATCCGTGCGCCTGTGCGATGTGTATGCGGGCAAGGTATTGTTAATCGTCAATACCGCCAGTTATTGTGGGTTCACGCCACAGTTCCAGGGGCTGGAGTCCCTGTACGAAAAATATGCCGAAAAGGGCTTCGTCGTGCTGGGTTTTCCCTCCAATGATTTTTTTCAGGATCCCCGATCTGAGGAGAAGGTCCGGGAATTCTGCGACCTGACATACAGTGTCAAATTTCCGATGTTTGAAAAATCCCATGTCGCCAAGCGCAAAGCCGAACCGCTCTTTCAGGCGTTGGGTCAGGAGGCGGGCCGATTCCCAAAATGGAACTTTCACAAGTATCTGCTTGACCGAGAAGGCAAGGTCGTGGGGAGTTTCGGATCTACCATCACGCCGAACCACGTTGACCTGATAAGCAAGATCGAATCACTTTTGTGACAGCCTGAGCTGACCCTTATACCCAGGACGGACATGGCCCTTTCTGATGAATTCTGATAACCGGGAGCGCCGTGCCGTATTCACGGACTTGGACGGCACGCTGCTTGGCCCGGATCACACGCTATCCACGCGCGACCGGAAAACGCTGGAAGACCTCGGTCGGCTGCAGATACAGCGTATTGTCGTGACAGGCCGGTCACTGTTCTCATGCAATCGTGTGCTTGATACCGAGTTTCCAATAGACCTGCTGGTTACCTCCTCGGGCGCAGGGATATTTTCCTACCAGCCCAAAACACTGCTACAGCAGTTCGGCCTGGAATGCATTGAGATTAGCCAGGCAATGGAGGTTCTTGAGGATCTGCAGTTGGATTTCATGGTGCACGAACCGCTACCCGATAACCATCATTTCAGATGGAAACGCTTCGGCCAGCACAATGCTGACTTTGACCGGCGCCTATCGCTATATGCTGGCTGCCACCAGATTCTGCCACCAGCGCAAGAGGTGAAATCCGGGGCGACACAACTGCTCGCTATTGTGCCATCGGCAGATTCGAAAAATTTACACGATACCCTTAGCACCCGTCTGCCGGACCTGAACGTGCTGCGAACGACCTCACCACTGGATCACAGCTCTACCTGGTACGAGATCTTTCCCCGATCGGTTTGCAAATCCCATGCGGCCGAATGGATTTGTGGGTACTTAGACCTCGACGTCAAGACTGCACTCGCAATCGGTAATGATTACAATGACCTCGACATGTTGCGTTGGGCAGGGAGTGCTTACGTCGTCGCCAACGCGCCGAGCGATCTTACCCAGGAGTTTCAGACAGTAGCGCACCACAGCGAAGCGGGCTTCAGCGATGCCGTCTCCACCTGGCTATCCAGTTTCAGCTGACAAAGCCGCGCGAGCACTACCAGAGTAACTGACCGGCTACAAATGCCGCGGCAAGGGGTGTCGCAGGGGCATCGAGGAAACGCTCGACAGGGCTGTGCTCAACGAGTCGACCGCCATGCAAGAACAGTACCTCGCTGGCAATGCGTCGAACCTGGCCCAGATCATGGGACACCATAACGATGCGAACCCCTTCGCTATCAATGCGGGTAATCACCTCCTCAACTGCCCGTGTCGCTGCTGGGTCCAGGTGAGCGGTAGGCTCATCCAAAAATAACACGCGAGGCTCCAAAGCCCACGCTCGTGCGAGCGCCAGGCGCTGCTGTTCACCCCCTGAAAGCACCCGTGCGTTGCGCTGGGCAAGCTCTGATAACCCGGCTTTCTTCAGCGCCGCCATGGCCTTCGGGCGGCGCTCACTGTGCGGGCAATCTCGCGCCGCCAAAGCATGCTCCACATTCGCCAGCACTGACCGACGTAACAGGACTGGGCGTTGGAACACCATCGCCTGGGTACGACGCTGCTCATCTGCCGAGCCACGTGCCCAGGAAATCTCACCGTGGGAAGGCTTAATCAGGCCGTGACAAAGACGCAACAGCAAGCTCTTGCCCGCCCCGTTTGGCCCAACAACACAAGTACGCCCACCGGGTTCCAGCGTAAAACTCACATCAGCAAGCAGCGGCCGTCCCGCCACATCAAACCCCAACGAACTCACCCGTAGCGGGAGCAACTCAAGGCCAGAATCCACTGCACACACGGCAGTCGTCTCAGATACTGGGGATACCTTCATTGTAGGCCCTGGGAGTTGATAATCCGTTGCATGAGATTATGGGCGTGCCAGCCCGCCAGCACAAAGCCTGTCATTTCCCTGGCTTTAGGGGCGCTGTCGAACTCAGGCTCTGGGTCAACTGTGGTGATACCTTGGGCAATAGAGGAGTCAGCAGGCTGTACCGAGGCCTCAGGCAACGTGAAATTCACGTAATGAGTTTTGGGCGCAGTTGCAGTTATAGTTCTTGTAATCCCCTTTGGCAGAAACACCCCCTCATGCGTAAAGTCCTGGTACTCATCGTGCTGTTAGCGGCCGTGATGGGCGGAAGCTGGTTTTTTCGGGCGGGCCTCAAGGATCCGGCCCCCCAATGGCAGCTTGCCCAGATCGAACTGGGCACCATAGAAGAGGCGGTATCTGCAACCGGGCGGGTTGATCCGGTCATGACAGTGGATATTAGCTCGCAGGTATCTGGTCAGGTGGCCAAGGTGCTGGTCGATTTCAACTCCAAGGTCGCAGCTGGAGAAATTCTGGCCCGCATTGATCCGGCCCCTTTTGAGGCGCGGGTCCAGATTGCCCGGGCTGACCTCAAATTTGCCCAGGCCAATGTGGCCATGCAAAGGGCGGTTGAGGATGAACTGAAGGCTGAGCGCAGCGGTGCCCAAGCAGCACTCGATGAATTGGAGGAGAACCTTAAGCGTCAGCGCGCTCTGCTTGACCGCAAGGTCGTTTCCGAGAGTATTGTTGGCAGTGCGCTGGCTCAGCGCGATCAAGCCCGGGCACGGCTGGAGAGTATTCAGGCCCGGCTGGTAAAACAGCGGGCCCAGGTGCGCTCCGCAGAAGCTCAGGTGGAATCCCGTTTGGGCGGCCTGCGTGAGCGCGAGCTCGACCTGAGTTATACCATCATCCAGTCACCGGTCGAGGGCATTGTGATCAATCGCGATGTAGATGTTGGCCAGACCGTTGCGGCCAGTCTTCAGGCCCCGGTTCTGTTCACCCTCGCCCAGGATCTACAACAGGTACAGATAGAAGTCAGTGTTGATGAAGCCGATATTGGCCGGGTTCACAATGAGCAGCGGGTGCGTTTCACCGTAGATGCCTACCCCGACCGGCACTTCAGCGGCCAAGTCTCCCAGGTGCGCAAAGCGCCCCAGATCGATTCTGGCGTGGTGACCTACCGGGTGATGGTTGCGACTCACAACGATGATGAAGCGCTGCTGCCGGGCATGACCGCAACGGTGGAGATTATTGTGGGCCGACATGAGAATGTTTTGAGAGTGCCAGAGGCGGCGCTGCGGTTCAGGCCCAGGGGAGTATCTGATGCTTCCAGTGCCGGGCCAGGCCACGGTCGCCAACGCAGTGCCGCGCGGTTGGAGAAACTCTCTGCCACATTGGATCTCAGTGATGACCAGCAGGCCGCCGCCAAGGCAATCTTTCGCGAAATAGGTGCATCCATGCGTGCCCTGCACGAATCCACTATGGATGAAAACGCGAGGCGCGATGGCCGAAATCAGATACGCAGTCAGGCCGTTACCCGCATCGAGGCACTGCTCAACCAGCAGCAAAAAATGCGCTACCAACAGATGCGGGCAGAATCGGCAGGCCAAACTCAGCGTCGCGGTACCCTGTGGCGCCCGGACGGTCCCACCGCAGTATCAGTGGCCATCGGGCTTTCCGACGGCAGTTACTCTGAAGTGAGCAACGACAACCTGACCGCCGGTGATGTGGTGATTATCGGCCAAAGGCATATTTCACGCTGACCTGCAGCCCCCTTTCATGAAGACACCCATCATTCAGGCCCGGGGACTATCCCGGGATTACACCGTCGGTGCCCAGACGGTAAATGCCCTGATCGACTTCTCCATTGATATCCGTCATGGTGAGTTCGTGGCTATCATGGGGCCATCGGGGTCAGGAAAATCCACCTGCATGCACCTGCTGGGCTGCCTGGATACGCCGACGGCGGGAAAGTACCAACTGGATGGAGAAGATGTCTCCACTTTAGACGCCGATGCCCTCGCCGGGTTGCGCCAGCGCAGGATTGGTTTCGTTTTTCAGTCATTCAATCTGCTGGCCGGTGCGAGCGCTATTGCCAATGTTGAACTGCCCCTGGTATACGGGGGTGTCCCACGCGTTGGCCGACTTGCCCAGGCTGCGGCAGCACTGGACTCGGTAGGATTGACCGATCGCGCCCACTACCTGCCCACGCAACTCTCTGGCGGGCAGATGCAACGCGTCGCTATCGCCCGGGCGATCGTCAATCGGCCAGCGCTGGTGCTGGCCGATGAGCCTACCGGCGCACTGGATACCCAGACTGGCCAGGAAATCATGGCACTGCTCGCGGAACTGAACCGCTCCGGGATTACTATCGTGCTCATTACGCATGAGGCCGAGATTGCGACCTATGCGCAGCGGGTGCTGTTTTTTCGTGATGGCCGGCTTATTGAGGACCGCAACGCTTCAGGTGACTTGTTAGTCAGACCGCCAAGCGGGGAAGACAAGCTATGAAGCTCAGTGACAGCCTGCTGAGCGCAGCTGCCTCCCTCAGAGCCAACAAACTGCGCACGGCACTGACCACACTCGGGATCATTATTGGTGTCGCTGCCGTTATTGCCATGGTCGGCGTCGGCAAAGGAGCGCAACTCAGAATAGAAGAAGCGATCCAGGGGTTGGGCGAGAACGTGCTTTTTGTACGAAACGGCACCAACGTAGCCGGTGGCGTACGCGGTGGCGCTAACACCAAAATTTCTTTAACCGAAGCGGATGCGGCTGCCATCGTAACAGGTGCTCCCTCAATACGAATCGCAGCGCCCACTTTACGCGCCACGGGTCAGATCATCTCGGGTAACACCAACTGGTTTACCACGATCTACGGCGTGGGCGATGCCTACCTTCAGGCACGCGAATGGCAGATCGGAACCGGTCGAACTTTCAATCCGAATGAGGAGCGAGCCAGTACCAAGGTAGCGATTGTCGGCCAAACCATTATTGAGCAGCTGTTCTCAGGACAGGACCCCGTTGGGGAGACTATCCGGGTCGAGCGGATTCCCTTTCGCATCATTGGGACCACCCGGGCCAAAGGTGAATCGTCCTGGGGCCGCGACCATGATGATGTGGTATTCGTGCCGCTATCTGCGGCGCGCTCACGCCTGGACGTGGGAAAACGTTACCGCGGAAGCCTGGTCCGGGACATTACGCTCAAAGCACACTCTGCAGACCTACTGGAAACGGCCGAGCAGGAAGTTACGGATCTTTTGCGCCAGCGTCATCGTATTCGTCCAGGAGCACCAGATGACTTCTATGTGCGCAACATCGCCCAGTATCTGGAGGCTCGCGCCAAATCTGAGCGCACCATGGCGTATCTGCTGGCGGCCGTTGCCGGCATCTCCCTGCTGGTAGGCGGTATCGGCATCATGAACATCATGTTGGTTTCAGTAACCGAGCGTACCCGCGAGGTAGGCCTGCGCATGGCGGTTGGGGCTCGTCGTATCGATATCCTGGTACAGTTTGTTACGGAAGCCCTTGCCGTGTCGCTGATCGGGGGCGTTATCGGGGTGGCGCTGGGGTTAGGTGGGCTAGCGGCGACTGCGCATTGGGGTGATTGGCCCCTGGTGATTTCCCCTCTTTCGGCCGTGATCGCCATGGGCTTCTCGGCCCTGGTCGGCATCTTCTTTGGCTATTACCCCGCCCATAAGGCCTCGCGGCTTGATCCGATCGTAGCCCTGCGCCGCGAGTAACAGCCCTGGGCGATGGCAGGCCACCCTGGCTCGTGCAACGGCACGCTTCGATGACAACAGGCTTGGTCAAGGCTTCCCCTGGACGTACTATAGTTACCCCACAAATAAGAACAGGCGCACACCCGGCAGGCGTGCCGCCAGAAAAATGGAAACGTTCATGCAGGGATATGCCAAAGCGGTTTACCGCAATCTGATCGCCGGGGTGCGATCGAACCAAGACGCGTTGCCGCTGGGGTCTTGGCAGACGGAGCACCCATCAATCATTTGCCGCCTGTCGCTCAAACCGCAGGCCCAGTCTGATGAGTGACGATGACCTGAGTCGTGTCTTTGCGACCACGCTTAGCGCGCAACTGCGCTCCGGGGCTGTATCCCCCCTTGAGGTCATGGATGCCACCATATCGCGTATCGAGGCAGTTAACCCCCAGGTGAATGCATTGCCGATCCTGTGTCTTGACCGTGCCCGCGAACAGGCACGCGCACTGACTGCGGCTGGCAATACGCCAAACACCCGAGGGCCCTTGTGGGGCCTGCCGTTGGCGGTCAAGGATTACAACGATCTGGAGGGTGTGGTTACCACCTACGGCTCACCCCTTTTCTCTGGCAATATCGCGCGTGCCTCGGATGCGACAGTAGCAAAACTGCAGGCATCGGGCGCTATCGCTGTGGGCAAATCCAATGTACCCGAATGGGCCGGCGCGCATACCTTCAACCCGGTCTTTGGGCATACCCTCAACCCCTGGAACTCGGCGGTCAGCGCCGGGGGTTCCTCGGGCGGTTCTGGTGTCGCGCTGGCTACAGGCATGGTGCCCCTGGCAACAGGCAACGACCTGGGTGGCAGCCTGCGGGTACCGGCCAGTTTCAACGGCGTTGTGGGGTTGCGGCCTGGGCCAGGCCGGGTGCCCCGGGGTGCCCGACTCCCGGCTTTTGATACGCTCTGGGTGGAAGGGCCCATGGGGCGCTGCGTTGCCGATGTCGCGCTGATGCTGGATGGCGCTGCTGGCTACGACCTGGCTGATCCGCTCTCGTTTCCACACAATGGTGAGCGGTTTGTCGACGCACTGGAACACACGGACATGCCCCAGCGTGTCGCCTTTAGTCCGGATTTGGGTGTCGTGCCCATGGAAGCCGAGGTGGCAAACATCTGCGAGATCGCGGCAGAACGTTTCAGCGAGATCGGGGCCCACGTGGATCATGGTGCGCCCGATTTCTCCGGCGCTATCGAGGCCTTTCAGACCCTGCGTGGGGTGTTGATTGCCCAGATGATGGAATCGATCCTGATAGAACATCGTGAGCAGATTGCGCCGGAGATTATCTGGAATATCGAGAAAGGTCTGGGGGTCACCAATGCGCAACTGCTGGACGCCGAACGGGTCCGATCCGGGTTGTACCGACAGATGGAGAATTTTTTCAAGGAGTACGACCTGCTGCTCTGTCCCACCGTATCGGTACCGCCTTTCCCTAAAGACCAGCGCTATGTCGACGTTATCGCTGGACAACCTACCCAAACCTACATTGACTGGATCGCCATTACCTTTGCAATCACGATGACCTCGTGCCCGGCATTAAGCCTGCCGGTCGGGTTTACCGAAAGCGGCTTGCCAGTAGGCCTACAGGTTATTGGTCGACCGCGCGGTGAAGCGGCGTTACTGCGAGCCTGTCACCGCATGGAAGAGGTATTGGGTCTGGCTGGCCAGGTGCCGATCGACCCCCGATAATTTTCTGGACCGTGTCATGCAGCATCTATCGCCACAACAGATCAAACAGTATCACCGGGACGGTTACCTTTACCCCCTGCCGGCACTGGATACCTCTGAACTCACTGCTGCATTGACCGACTTAGAGGCCGTCGAGAACCGTCCCGTTCCCGCCGAGCTTTCGCTTTTGGTATCAGGCTGTCTTCGCAAGAACGCGATGTATCTTTTCCCTTTCATATCCAAAATCGCCCACAACAGTCGCGTACTGGATCAGGTGGAAAGCATACTGGGCCAGAACATACTGCTCTACGCCGCTGATTTTTTTATTAAGGAGCCCCAGACACCACACCAGGTCACCTGGCATCAGGACCTCACCTACTGGGGCCTGGGTGAAACGGATGATCAGATCACCGCCTGGATTGCATTGACCGAGGCCAACACGGCTTCTGGCTGCATGCGCTTTGTCCCAGGTTCTCACAAACAACAGATAGTCGGGCACCACGACAGCTATGCCTCAGATAACCTTTTGTCGCGCGGGCAGGAAATCAGTGTTGACGTCAATGAGTCAGACGCAGTGCATGCGCCGCTTCAACCCGGCGAGATGTCCTTACATCATGGCAGACTGTTTCATGCATCAGGCCCCAATAACAGCAGCCATCGGCGAGTCGGCCTCGCAATCCGCTACATAACACCATCGGTGAAACAACTGGTTGGTGAACGTGATTTCGCCATGGTGGCTAGAGGCCGTGACGACAGCGGGCACTGGGTTCACATTCCGATACCCTCATGCAACTATGAGCCGTCCGCTGTGGGGCTTTATTTGCAGGCCTCAAGCGAACAGGACAAGGTGCTCATGCGCAATACCGGCCAAGCCGCTACCTGAGTCTGGAGTCGATCAATCCGGGCGTAGTACCTCGCGGGCACGTCCAATCTGAGTACCCACGCCTTTGTCTGTCAAAGTCTCGAGCAAAGTGGCATGCGACACACGGCCGTCAGAAATGGTTGCGGTACGTACTCCCCCTGCCACGGCATCCAACGCACAGCGTACCTTGGGTAACATACCACCGGTGATAACCTCTTTGTCGATCAGTTCCTGCACCCGGTCCTCGGACAACCCCGTCAATAACTGCCCCTGCTGATCCAGCACGCCAGGGGTATTGGTCAGCAAAATCAGTTTCTCCGCACCCAGCGTGACAGCCAGCCTGCCGGCGACCGTATCCGCATTGATGTTATAAGTCTTGCCGTCCTTACCGGCCCCGATGGGAGCAATCACCGGGATGAAATCACCCGCGTCCAAAGTATCTACCACGGCCGGGTTAATTGATTCGATCTCGCCAACATGGCCCAGTTCGACAATGTCTTCACCTTCGGCTGAGCCCTGCTTGTGCAGCACCAGTTTGCGTGCCCGGATCATGTCGCCATCCTTGCCCGACAGGCCGACTGCCCGGCCGCCATGCGTATTGATCAGTGCAACGATTTCCTTATTGACCAGTCCACCCAGTACCATTTCGACCACATCAATGGTTTCGCTGTCGGTGACCCTCAGCCCGTCGACAAATTCACTTTTTTTGCCGATACGCTCAAGCAGCTGACCAATCTGTGGGCCCCCGCCATGCACGATCACCGGGTTCATCCCCACGAGTTTCATCAAAACCACATCGCGGGCAAAACCGCGTTTAAGCTCTTCATCCACCATGGCGTTGCCGCCATACTTGATGACGATGGTGCGGCCGTGGAAATGCTGGATATACGGCATTGCCTCGGCCAGGACCGGCGCGATGGCAGCAGGATCGGATTGGGGTTGAGTCATGGCTAATTCAGTAAAGTCTGGCACAGTCTCGGGCGCGAAGTATAACGCCGGTGCAGGGGTGACCCTGGTCCTGCTCATCAGCAGGTCACTGCCCGGGCCTGAACCAACAGGGGAAACCCCAATAAAAAGGGGCCACATTCGTGGCCCCCATACCCCTATTCAGCAAGAGATCAGCGGATTTTGATATCGACCTTGCGCGGCTTGACCTCCGCAGTTTTCGGCAAAGTCAGATTAAGAACGCCATCTTCATAGTGGGCCTCGACCTTGGCTTCATCGATATCGGTGCCCAGACGCAGCGACCTGACAAACTTGCCGTAAAAGCGTTCCTGACGGATGACCCGGCCATTCTTTTCATCCTTCTTCTCTTCCTTGCGCTGCGCATTAATCGTCAACACACCATCATTAATGGTGACATCCAGATTTTCGCGCGGCACGCCCGGAATCTCTGCTTTCACTTTATAAACGCTCTCATTCTCGCTGACGTCTATAGCCGGTGCTCTCGCGTTGTCGTCACCTCGTACCACAACAGGGGTACGAAACCAATTGCCCATGGCATTATCAAAATCACCAAAGAGTTCCCAGCTACGGTTTCTCTCATAGGGTCTTGCTAGATTATTCATAAGTCGATCTCCATTACCGGTTTGAAACTGACTGCACACTGGCAGTGTGTTTCGTTTTCCTGATTTATATATGGGGTTTTTCGGTGTTTTTTCAAGAGAGGTAACGGTCCGTTGGGATACCTGGAGAGCTCATCTTAGCGTCACCTCGGATATCTCCTGTTCAAGAAGGTAAGATATACCCAAGGCCCTTCATCTTCTGTCGAACTTATTTCAGACCACTATGGAATCACGATTTGATGCCGTTATTATTGGTGCCGGCATTATCGGTACGGCAACCGCTTTTGCCCTGAGTAAATCCGGCTGGCGTGTGCTGGTTGCCGACCCATTGCCTGGCGCCGGACAGGGCGCGACCAGCAGTTCTTTGGCAATGATCCGAACCCAGTACTCTACGCTTGAGGGTACTGCGCTGGCCTGGGAGGGGTTTCACTGCTGGCAGGATTGGCCTGCCTATCTTGCGCTCGATAGCGACGAAGCCATCGCGCCTTTTCATCATGCCGGTGTGCTGACATTCAAGACTTCCAGTAATGGTTTCCTCAAGCCCCACTTGGCATTTTCACGCGATCTTGAAATCCCCTTCGAGGAGTGGCCGCACACCAAATTGCAGCAGAGGTTTCCCCAATGGGATCTGGAGAGTTTCGGCCCACCCGTATTATCGGACGACCCCCACTTTGGAAGCAGTTCCGGTGAATCGTTGGAATGCGTTTTTTTCCCCAAGGGCGGCTATTGCCCGGATCCGCAACTCGCTGCACATAACCTGCAACGGGGTGCCGAACAACACCAGGCCCGGTTTCGCTTCGGCTGCGCTGTTGAGGCCATCCACACCGAGCAAGAACGTGTGCAGGGCGTTCGGCTATCAGACGGTCAGGAGATTAGCTGCCAGGCTGTGATCAACGCGGCTGGACCGCATGCCCAGAAGATCAATGGCCTGGCCGGGCTTGCACAGGCACACAATATCCAGACCCGGGTTATTCACCACGAAACGGTGCATATCCGCTGTCCGCAGGCCGCGAGCGCGGATCACACGCCCATAATGCTGTACGACACGGATGTGGGAAGTTACGCGCGTGCTGATACCGGCGAAAATATTCTCGTCGGCAGTCTCGGTGCACGGGGTGAAGTTGAAATGGCCGCCGATCCGGATGATTTTGACCGTAACCTCTCCAGCCACGCCATTGAGCCGTTGTACCGGCTGGCACAAAGGATTCCGCCACTGGGCATTCCCAATACCCTGTCAGGTGTGGCCGACCTGTGGGATGTCAGTGACGACTGGATTCCGATTTATGACCGCACCGATGTGGGGGGCTTCTACCTGGCTATCGGCACGAGCGGAAATCAGTTCAAGACAGCGCCTGTTGTCGGCGAACTGATGACTGCGCTGGTCAATGCCTGCGAGAACGGTGCAGACCATGACCGCGAGCCGATCCAGTTTCTGCTCCCGCGTACTGGCCACACCATTAACCTGGGATTTTTCTCGCGCAATCGTGAGCCCAACCCGGCCAGCAGTCTATCGGTTCTGAGCTGAACAGGCAGGCTTCAGGCAGTGTGAACGAACAGCGAATCTAGTGATGCAAGTTTATCCAGTGACATCAGTCTCTGGTGTAGTTGACCGCCAGCATCACCGATGACCGGTTCAGTCAAGGAGAGAAACTTTGCCTGGTGTTGGGCAATTTCAGGGAAGTTTTCAGGCTCACCCCGGGGGATCTCTACACAACGGGTCTGGCAGGAGCCATCGCGAAATTTCACCGTTACCGTGCCGCCCATACGCTCCGGGTATATCGCATCCATCTGTGAATCCTCGCGCACATCAATACGTTCAGCCAGGGCCAATGTAGTGGAATCCCCAAGATAGCGCGCGTAATCATCCCAGGTCAAATTGCCGGTCTGTGCTGCAACCGCCGCGGTGAAATGCATTGAGAACTGGCCGCCGACCACGCCTTGGGGCTTACGTCGGTATGCTTGCGGCAACGCCGTCAGATCCATGCCTTTGCGCGGTAACCCGATCGCGATCCGATCAATGGCCGATTCTGGAACCCCGGCACCCACGATATCTACAATGCCATCGATCGCCGCATGACTGAAGCGGCACGAGGGATAAGGCTTAACGCCGATTTCCAGGGTTTCCCAATGCGCATGCAATGCATGCACAGCCAGGTCGGCATCCGGATTTGGTGCATAGCTCTTCAGGAAACCACAGTCACCCTCAATAGCATCGGCGGCACCCACAAAACCCTCAGCCGCCAGAGATGCGGCTATCACCCCGGCCATAGCCGCATTACCCACCTGGAAGCGCTTGGTCCAGGCGCTGTTAACCAGAAACTGCATTGAGCCGGCTGCCTGACTGAGACAGATTCCCAGCGCCATCTCGAGCTGGTGGGCATCCAGGCCCAGCGTGCGACCCGCGGATATGGCTGCCCCAAAGGCACCAGTCGTCGCGGTCGGGTGGAAGCCTCGATCATAGTGATCTGCCGGCTTCAGCGCCCGTCCAAGCCGGCACATCACCTCATAGCCCGCGATGACACCCGCCAGCACCTGCTCTCCGCGGGCTTGTGCCATTTGACCTCCTGCCAGCGCCGCTGCCAGGACTGGAGCACTGGGATGCACCGTCGCCGCAATATGGGTGTCATCAAAATCCAGGCTATGAATCAGAGCGCCATTCACCAACGCCGCAGCCGGGAAGGTGTAACCCTTCGAATCGGCGAACACAGCCGCTTCGCCCTTCTCCATGCCCAGGCGCTTAACTGCAGCCAGCAACGCCGGGGTAGACTCGGCTTCGTGTCTCGCCCGGATCGCAACCCCGACGCTGTCCGCAATGAGCAGGCAGGCCCGCTCGCCCACTGGCCCAGGCACATCCTCCATTTTCAATGAACTGGCAAATTCGCAGACCCTTGCCGTAATGCCTGGTGTCCCCACTGATCCTCTCCCTGGTCAGGCTCCGTTATTTACAGATCCCCAAAGCCGATCTCTAGCGCCCTTTGAAGTCGGCTTTTCGTTTTTCGTTAAAAGCACCAATACCCTCGCGACGATCCTCCGTGGGCACTGTCTGGTTGTAAGCCTGCAGTTCCACCTCATAGTCTGCTTTGAGCTGTGAGAATGCCGCATGATTCAATGCCTTGATTGCACTACGCACGGCGATCGGTCCATTGTCGGCAATCCGCTGTGCCACCGTTCGCACCGCGTCAATCAGTGCGGCCGGCTCACATACCTCATTAATCAATCCCCACTGCAGTGCCTGTTCTGCCGTAAAGGGCTTTCCTGTGAGTATGATCTCTTTGGCACGGCGTATACCCACGGCACGGGGCAGATACTGAGTCCCAGCCATACCTGGCATGATTCCCAACGTGGTCTCAGTCAGCGCAAAACGGGCATGACTGGCTGCATAGGCAAAATCGCAGGCCAGCGTCAGTTCGGTTCCCCCACCGAAGGCAGCACCATTGATTGCCCCCAGTAAGGGCGCTGGGCAATCAATGAGTGCCCGTGCCAGATCTTCAAATACCACATGCTGGGCATACCACGCCTCATCGCTCATGCCGTGACGTTGCTTCAGATCACCGCCTGCACAAAACGCGCGATCCCCACTGCCAGTTAGAATGATGCACCGAGCCTGGCGCGAGCCTGAAACAAAATCGCTGAAGACTTCCAGCAGTTCTTCAGCCATCTGGGTGTTGAAAGCATTTGCGACTTGGGGTCGGTTGAGCGTTATCCAGGTCAGGTGATCCTGTGGATCAACGATGATGGTCTCAAATGTTTTGCTCATAACTTAATTTCGTCTATTCAATCAGTTCCGTTATAGATACGGGAAGTATCGTCGAAGCGCTGGTCAAGGGGAATGCTGAGAACAGCATGCTCAGTATGACAAAAATGTAACTCACTTACGCCCTATACGCCATCGAGTTCCGCGAAGACCTTCTTTGCAATACGATGACATTCCACGGCAACCGGCACCCCGCAGTAGATCGCAATCTGGTTGAGAATGGCCTTTAACTCCTCCCGGGTGACACCGTTTACCATGGCGCCACGAAAATGCAGTTCCCACTCATGCATCCGGTTAAGTGCTGCAATCATCGTGACATTCAACATGCTGCGCGTTTTACGATCCAGCGTATCATCGCCCCAGACAGCACCCCAGCAGTATTCGGTGAGTAACTCCTGAAAATCACCGGCAAATTCACCGGCATTGGCTAATGCGTTATCTACGTATTCTGCACCGAGCACATCACGCCGGGCTGCCAAGCCTTTATCAAAACGTTCCTGATCCATACCAATCTCCTGTGAAAAGAACGGTGATTATGCCTTGAGAAAGCCGGGAACACCTCGCCCACAACCCCTGCTAAACAAGACTGCTGTTCCGGTCGCGCTGAAGCCCCCTTTTTGCCTTCCGGGCCGAAGGGGCATAGTGGTCGAGGGTTATACCTAGGCTGCAACACCGGCCTTACAGATTCACTCGACGTGTTATCGACAATAAACCCTCCAGAGAAAAACAAAACGCAGTACGCCGCCATGGTTGGGAAGTGGTTAGAGCGCCATCCTGATCGATGGCATGACCATTGACTCTCCTGCGCCCTCTGGGTACTTGAATACTCTGTGCGGTCGTTTGCCAATATCGCAAATAGGCAAGTTAACGAAAAAGGGCTGAAAATAATTGGGCTCGATGGAAATAATGATCCAAAGTCAATTTTTTTGACTGGTGATCATGCTTGAAATTTTTTCAGCCATCATGATGACAGGAGCATTTAGATTTGCGGTCACATTATGGGGCATGATTGACGCATCTATAACACGCAGGCCTTCGGTGTTATGAACAAAGCCTTCTCCATTGGTTACGCTGTCGCCCCCAACGCCCATTCGACATGTAGAACTCGGGTGGTATTCTGTTGACACATTCTGGCGGAGCCAGGCCAGAATTTCGGTGTCAGATTTAAGTTCAAAACCCGGTTCAATTTCACCTCGACTCAGCCCGTTAAACGCATTTTGCGCTGCTATTTCGCGCGTCAGGCGAAGGCCATTCATCATGGCTCTACGATCGCTCTCGGAAGCGAAATAGTTATATACGATAGAAGGATAAATTGAAGGATCTGCTGATCTTAAACTAACACGCCCACGAGATTGGGGGCGCATCAATCCCATAGAGAACATGAAGCCATCATCAAAATTTGCCTTCGGATCGCCAAATTCAGCAGTGAGAGGATAAAACTCATGTTGAATGTCAGCGTAATCAACTTCTTCGGAAGATCGAAAAAAACAACCGGCTTCGCACATGGTTGAAGACCCTAACCCAGATTTAAACATTAGCCAACGTAAGCCGATGCCAAGTGGTCGGACTCCTCGGAAATGGTGAGACAATGAAAGTCCACTTGGTGTCGCATACTGTATAGGCACAATGGGATGGTCCTCTAGGTAGTTTCCAACTGCAGGGACGTCAGCAACAACAGAGATACCATGAGCAACAAGATGAGATGCAAGGCCGACTCCAGACAGCATTAACAAATGTGGGGAGCCTATGGCGCCCGCCGAAAGAATCACTTCATTCGTGGCTTCGTAGTATTTGGTTTGCCCTTTAGAGTACGTTTCGACACCTACTGCGCGCCTACCATCAAACCGAATCTTCCGTGTATGTGTATTTGTTAAAACAGTGAGGTTTTCTCGATGTCGAATTGGGTGTAAATAGGCTGTTGCTGTGCTACAGCGTTTTCCATTCTGAGTAAAACTTTGGGCGATATGGAATCCTTCCTGCTCAGCACCATTCTGATCCCTTGTTATATCGTATCCTGCTTGTTTGCCAGCTTGCAGAAAAGCTTGGTAAAGCGGGTGTGTCGCACGACATCGCTCGATAGATTGCGGCCCACTACCGCCACGCCATTCACTGGGGCCGCCATCAAAAGTTTCCAATTTTTTGAAGTACGGTAAGCAGTGAGAAAACGACCAATCTAGGAGACCTTCTTTCGCCCAAGCGTCGTAATCTTTCGGGTTTCCACGATTAGCCACCATGCCATTGATAGACGAGGAGCCTCCAAGCACTTTGCCCCGATGCTGGAGGATTTTTCTATTATTACAATAAGGCTCCGGCTCCCCGGTGAAGGCCCAATCAAATTTTGGATGGCGTGCTGCAATCGCTAGCGCTGCGGGCATTTGTAGAACTATATGCCCATCTTCACCGCCGGCTTCTACCAGAAGCACTCGAAGGTCAGGGTGCTCGCTAAGTCGGTTAGCCACAACGCATCCTGCCGATCCTGCACCGACGATAATGTAATCAAATACGCGCTTTTCCGATAACGATGAAGTTACGTTCCGTTTCATCCTAAATGAGTTTGGCTGTGCTCTTTGAATGAATAGCAATACTAAATTTAGCAGCCATTAACATAGCGTTTATTGTGAAAGATCAATTAGCTAAAGTTGTGGTGACCAGATTGACCATGGCTATAACCTGTCGCGCAGGCCATACCAGGTCAGGGCCAGTGCCAGCAGGGGTGAGCGGAAGGCGCCGCCTCCGGGAAAGCCTGGTGTCGGCAGGCGGTTGATAACATCAAATCGCGTAGCAATTCCATCAATCGCTTCAGCGAGCATCGCCCCCGCACCCGTCGCCAATGCCACACCCGACCCAGAGTACCCGGATGCGGAGAACACATTGGGACCGTGGCGCTGAAAGTAAGGAAGCCGCGACATGGTTATGGCCAAAGTGCCACCCCAGCCAAAATCAATACGGGTATGCTTAAGGCCCGGGTAAATCTCCAGCATGGCCTTTCGAACGAATCCCTTGATGTCTTTTGGGAAACGATAGCCATAGCTCTCGCCACCGCCAAACAACATGCGATTATCGGCCGAACAACGAAAGTAATTGACCACGAATCGTGAGTCCGAAACGCAGGCATTATTGGCAATCAACTGCCGGGCAATATCGTCACCAAGAGGCTCGGTCGCGATAATGTAGTTATTGATCGGCATGACATATCGGCCAATATTGCGCTCAAGCTCACCGACATACCCGTTACAGGCATAGATTACGTAACGCGCCTTGAGTCGACCCTGTGCCGTGTGTACCACCGCGGGCGCACCCTTATCGACCCGACTCACTTCCGAGCACTCATATAAC
>PBSU01000039.1 GCA_002726415.1 Acidiferrobacteraceae bacterium
ACCTCTGGAAGTTGTCCTTACTGTCTGGAGTGTCTTAACCCTTGCTATCAAAAGGTTTAGACACTTCGGATGGTTGAGACAGTTTGAGAGGGCGGAGAGTCTCTTTTTGGTTTTCAAGTATCAAATGAGTACACCTAAAGGTCGGATGGCTTCTTCAGTGACGACTCACTATCTACTCCTCTATTTCTGATTGCCCATAGTATCTTTTTGACAGCATCTATTTCCCATTTTATTAGCACGCAAGCCCAACTCGCTCTCGAAACCGTAGCTAATATGCTATCTCCTCACTTGTTTTCAGATCGAGTGGAACTTCAGTAACTCCACTGTCAAGATCGCCTTTCTAGTCGTTCTTGAACGTGACTCGTGCTGAATGGCATAAATGAGTAGGTGAAAGTTGTCTTGCAAAATGGATTTGGACGTTTGGTATTCATAATTGCCTTATGAGAATATCCTTATTCCGTAGCAGCTGACACAGCGGCGGACTAGGTGGTATAAGAAAGTTGAGCTGCGGAAGAGATCTAGGGTTCCGGTCCTTCGGGACGACTGGTCCAAGAGATTTCAGCCGGCTCTGCCGGCGCACGGAGGGATAAAAGCCCGGGAGACCGCCCCCCAAACCCACTCCCTCATTTCATGGCATCGTCTACGGATTCCTCCGGGGCATTCCAGCGTTCGCACCCCAGCGAAGGCATGGAGGCTCTGGAGAAGGAACGCAAACTTCCCCTCACCGGTTGGCAACAGGAAGTCGATCAGGCCAAGCGCTTCGGCCTCGAGGCGGCCGCCAGCATCGTCGATCGCAACATCTCTACCTTTTCCCGGGGTGAATTGCCGCACTTCGCCGGCATCAATACTTTTATGAAGGCGCCCTACCTGGAGGATGTGAACCAGGTGGGGAATTTCGACGTGGCCATTGTGGGCGTTCCCCATGACTGTGGCACTACTTATCGCCCCGGCACCCGATTCGGGCCCCAGGGCATCCGTCGAATCTCCGCCCTTTACACCACTTACAACTACGAGATGGGAGTGGATCTGCGGGAGCAAATCACTCTCTGCGACGTGGGCGACATCTTCACCATTCCCGCCAACAACGAGAAGAGCTTCGATCAAATCTCCAAAGGCATCGCCCACGTTTTCTCCAGTGGCGCCTTCCCGATCATTCTCGGTGGCGATCACTCGATCGGTTTTCCCACAGTGCGCGGGGTCTGCCGCCATCTCGGCGACAAAAAAGTTGGAATCATCCACTTCGACCGCCACGTCGACACCCAGGAGATCGACCTGGACGAGCGGATGCACACCTGTCCGTGGTTCCACGCTACCAATATGGCCAACGCTCCGGCCGTCAACCTGGTGCAGCTCGGCATCGGTGGTTGGCAAGTGCCCCGGGAAGGGGTGAAGGTGTGCCGCGAGCGCGGCACCAACGTGCTTACGGTCACGGATATCACCGAGATGGGACTGGAAGCAGCGGCTCAGTACGCCATCGAACGCGCCACCGATGGCACCGACTGCGTCTACATCTCCTTCGACATCGACTGCATAGATGCGGGGTTTGTGCCAGGCACCGGCTGGCCGGAACCTGGTGGACTGATGCCCCGCGAAGCGCTGAAGCTGCTCGAGCTGATCGTGCGCAACGTTCCCGTCTGCGGTCTGGAAATTGTTGAGGTCTCGCCTCCTTACGACATCAGTGACATGACCTCGCTGATGGCCACCCGGGTGATCTGCGACACCATGGCTCACCTCGTTGTCAGTGGCCAGTTACCCCGCAAGGGCAATCCAGCCTGGATTAGCGACGACTGCAACATGAACGTCGACCAGAAGTGGAGATAAGCGATGCACGAAGTCGACATGACCAAGTGCTTGTTGATCTCCCTAAATGAATGGCGCGATCGTCGCGAGGACACCTCAGCGATGGTCCAGACCGTTCACCTCGACGTGGGGCGTTTCACCTGCGTCGAACCGGATCAGCTGGTCACTACTTACAACGCTGCAGTCCAGGGCAGCTGGCTGGCTGGATCCCGGCTCACGATCAAGGAGATCCCCTTCATTGGCCGCTGTCTGAGCTGCTACGGCACCTACGACCCCGTGCCAGAGAACGCCTACCGCTCACCCTGCTGCGATCACCCGCTTGACGAAATCGTTAGCGGCAGGGAATTACGCATCCGCAGCATCAATTACCGCAGCGACTCCGGAGCTGCCCTTCAGTCAGTCCCAATCCAGCGCCAGCGCTGAAACCGATACCCCCCTTCCCGCCATGCACATGCCCCTCGAGGATACCCTCGGCCTCAATCTGCTCGCCGCCAACACCCATCAGGCGGAGCACAACAACGAGCATTTCCAGAGCTGGAACCTGATCTGCTTCAACCTGATGAGCAGCCCCGGTGCCGGCAAGACAGCACTGCTGGAGCGTTCACTCCCCTCCCTGGCCCGCGAGCTGAACTTGGCGGTGCTGGAAGGTGACATGACCACCCAGCTGGACGCCGAGCGCCTGGAAGCGGTCGGCATTCCCGTCGTTCCGATCACCACCGGTCGGGCCTGCCATCTGGATGCGGCGATGGTTAGCGGTGGCCTCAAGCTGCTGCAACAACGGCTCGACCCCGCCGCTCTCGATCTGCTGCTGGTGGAGAACGTGGGCAATCTCGTCTGCCCTGCTGAATTCGACGTTGGCGAACACCACAAGGTGGCACTGCTCAGCGTCACCGAGGGCGACGACAAGCCGCTCAAGTACCCGCTGATGTTCCGCAACGCGGATGTGGTGCTGATCACCAAGGTTGATCTCCTCCCGCATCTGCCGGTGGATCTCGACGCAATCCGCAGCAACATCCTCAGCATCAATCCCGACGCCACCGTGATCGAGGTGTCCGCCCTCAACGGCGAGGGCCTCGAGGCCTGGCACCGCTGGGTGCGTCAGGCTCTGGCCCAGCGCAAAAGCCCGACCCCTGCTCTTGCCACCGGCTGAGCCCGGCCCTCGCAACCAGGACTTATTGCATTCACCCACTACGCCAATGCCATGACCAAACAACTGCGCAACCTTGTCTTCGCCGGCCTTGCCATCGTGCTGGCCGTTGCCTGCTCCAAGCCCAGCACCCCGACAGTGGGTGGCACCCCGATCGTTCTCGGCTACAGCAATTGGGCGGGATGGTGGCCCTGGGCCATCGCCGTTGAGGAAAAGCTGTTCGAGAAGAACGGCGTGAACGTCGAGATGAAGTGGTTCGACGGCTACGTGCAGTCGATGGAAACCTTCGCCGCCGGCAAGATCGACGGCAACTCCCAGACTCTGAACGACACCATCTCCTTCCTGCCGGGTGAGAACGGTGGTGAAGTGGTGGTTCTAGTGAACGACAATTCCGCCGGCAATGACCAGATCATTGCCGATGCCTCAATCGATTCGATCGCCGATCTCAAGGGCAAAACCGTCGCCGTGGAGGAAGGGGTCGTCGATGACTATCTCCTCAGCCTTGCTCTCGAAGACGTGGGCCTCAGCCGCGATGACGTGCTGATCAAAGGCATGCCCACCGACCAGGCCGCCATAGCCTTCGCCGCGGGCCAGGTGGATGCGGTCGGTGCCTTCCCCCCCTTCACCGGCACAGCGATGAAACGTGAGGGCGCCCGGGTGATCGCTAGCTCCAAGGAGTATCCCGGTGCGATTCCTGACCTGCTCACCGTCAGCGGCGACCTGATCAAGGAGCGACCCGACGACGTGCAGAAGATCGTGAAGACCTGGTGGGATGTTCGGGAGTTCATGGAAAAGAACCCTGAAAAATCCGAGGCGATTATGGCCAAGCGCGCCGGCATTCCCACAGAGGAATACGCGCAGTACAAGGACGGCACGCGCTTCTTAACGCTCGATCAGAACCTGGAGGCCTTCAGTAATGGCCAAGGCATGCAATTCATGCCTTATGCCGCCGAATCGATGGCCGATTTCATGGTCTCCGTCGGCTTCATTCCTGAAAAGCCAGACATGAACAAGTTGTTCGACGCCAGCTTCATCAAGTCGATCGCCGCCTCCTGATGACAGTCACGGCCGCTCCTGCCAGCCAAGAGAGATGCTCCGGGCTTTTTCCCCTTTTCACCCTGGGGGCCATGCCCTCCAGGGCAGTGCGGGGCCGCCTGCAGGTGGCATCACTTCTGGTGCCACTTCTGATCTGGACCGCCGTTGCCTCCTTTGGGCTGGTTGATGAGAAGTTCCTCCCCTCTCCACAGACGGTGTTCCGCTCGCTGGCCTCCATGGCCGAGAGCGGAATCCTTTTCCAAGACATTGTGGCCAGCACCGGCCGCGTGTTTGGAGGGTTTCTTCTGGCCACACTTCTGGCGGTACCCATCGGCATCTGCATGGGGGTCTACCCAGCGATCTGCGCCTTGTGCGAGCCGCTGATCGCCATGCTGCGCTACATGCCAGCAGCGGCCTTCATCCCTCTGCTGATCATCTACCTGGGCATCGGCGAGGAACCGAAGATCGCGCTGATTTTTCTTGGCACGATCTACTTCAACATCCTGATGGTGATGGATGCGGTGAAATTCGTTCCCAAGGAACTGATCGAAACCACGCTCACCCTGGGCGGTCGGAGCCGTCAGGTGTTGGTGCAGGTCGTGGCGCGTTACAGCCTCCCCAGCATCATCGACACCTTGCGGATCAACATCGCCACTTCCTGGAATCTGGTGGTGGTAGCGGAACTGGTGGCCGCTGAAGTCGGACTCGGCAAGCGCATCCAGCTGGCCCAGCGCTTCTTCCGCACCGATCAGATCTTCGCTGAATTGATCGTGCTCGGTCTGATCGGCTTCGCCATCGACATGGGATTCCGGCTGCTGCTGCGGCTCAGCTGCAAGTGGGCGGTTTGAGCCATGGAACTGATCGTCAGCAACCTCAGCAAACGCTTCGGCGAGAAGTTGATTCTCGATCGGTTGTCGTTGTCCATTGAATCCGGGGAGTTCATTTCTCTGGTGGGGAGTTCCGGCTCCGGCAAAAGCACGATCTTGCGCCTAATCGCCGGGCTCGAACACCCCAGCAGCGGCAGCATCAGCGTCGACGGAACACCGGTGAGCGGCCCCGGTCCGGATCGGGGCATGGTGTTTCAGAAGTACAGCCTCTACCCGTGGCTGAACGCCGCCGCGAACGTGGCCTTCGGCATGCGGCTGCAGCGGATGAAGCCCACGGAGATCCGCGAACGCACGGCCTACTTCCTTGAAGTGGTGGGCCTCAGCGAGGCCGCCAATAAACTGCCTCGCGAACTGTCCGGCGGGATGCAGCAACGGGTGGCCATCGCCCGCGCCCTGGCTACCAATCCCAGCATCCTGTTGCTGGACGAGCCCTTCGGTGCCCTTGACCTGCAGATCCGCGAATCGATGCAGGACTTTCTGCACAAGTTGTGGCAACGCACCGGTCTCACCGTTTTGCTGATCACCCATGACGTTGAGGAAGCGCTGGTGCTGGCCCAGCGGGTGCATGTTCTGGCGCCTAACCCGGGGCGGATCGTCCGATCCCTCGAGGTTGACCTGAACAAGAGCGATCTCGATCAGCTGCGACTGAGCAGCAACTTTCTGGCACTCCGGCGCTCCCTTTCGAGAACCATGCGTGAGCTGGAGCCATCCCTTTGTTGAATGGCGCTGGGCTGAACCAGCCGTTTCTTCCGGGATGGCTGTATTGCCGTGAGGAGATGCATCGTTGGGATTGCCGTTTCTACGCCAACTGCTTCTGGCATCCGGTTGCAACAGTCACCGCTCTCCGTCCCGGGCAGACTCTGGCGATCACGCTGCTGCTGCAACCTCTGCTGCTTACCTGGCCGAAAGGCAGCGGACCCCGGGCCTTTCGCAACCGCTGCCCCCATCGCGGGGTTGCCTTTCAGGCCGATGCCGAAACAGCAACGTCACGTCGACGGCTGATCTGTCCTTATCACGGGTGGACCTACAACCTGGATGGCGCTCTGCAATCGGCGGCACGGGAGTCGGGGTTTGAGAACGGTTTTGATCGCCAGGCCTGGGGGTTGAGCGAACTGCCCTGTGAGATCGACGGACCTTTCATTTCGGTCGCCCTCGCCGAGGGACCGATCCCGCTCGAACAGCAACTGGCTCTAATCCAATCCACCGCCGCAGCCGCCTGGAGCAGAGCCATGGAGCCCCACGGGCAGGCCCACCGCAGGCTTACTTGCAATTGGAAGATCGCCCACGACAACACACTTGACGACTACCACGTCGCCATTGCCCATCCGACAACGCTGCACCGCGAACAGGGACCGGTGCGCGATTACGTCCATCGCTTCAGTCGCTATGTCAATCTGCTCGAAACGCCACATCCGGACGGGGGACTTTTTCAGACCTTTGGCCTGCCGCCCTGGACCCACGTGCTGGTCTGGCCTGACGGACGGATCGCCCTGCTGGAGTTTCTGCCAGAGCAGGCCCTGAAGTGCACGATGCAGCTGCAGCTGTTCGCACCGACGGGGAGCGTCGACAACACGGAGGCTGAGGCCTGGTTGAGGCAACTGCTCACCTTTCTGGACGAGGACAAAGCCCTGGTGGAGTCAGCTCAAAGGGGGTATGACGACAGCTTCCATCCAGGGCCCGCCCATCAACTCGAACAGCGGATCCTGCATTGGCAGACCCTCTACAGAGAGCAGCTGTTTGCAGCGGGTATGGTCAACCTGGATCGCAGCCAGGATGCCATCTCGGCATTGAGAGCCTGAACATCAGCAAGGGGTTCAGCGCTGAAGGGTTGCAGCGGCATATAGCCGTCAGGACCGAACTCCGGCGTGATCGTGAAGGGTTGATCCGTCCTGGCGGACTGATCCAGAAATAATTGCCAGCAGCGGCGATGGGCTTCGAGGGCCTCAGCCCATTCCGGTGCGAAGGGATGGCTGACTGAGGGGCCCTGGGCATGACCGACCCGGGCATGGATGTGGTCGACCCGAGAGGCCATCGCTTGCACCGGCGCAAGCTCGGGCGTCATCAGACGTTCGCTCACGGCGCACCAGTGGCTGAGGTCAGCCGTTAAGCGCAACCGCGGGAACCGCTGCAGCCGGGTGGGCAGACGCCAGGGGTCAAACAGGCTCCTGCTGCGGTGGGTTTCAAGCATGACGGCAACCGGCACCGCGTCGAGGCGGTCAAGCAGGGCCACCAGAAAATCGTCCTGAACGGCATCAGACCAACTGTCGCTGCCGGTGATCAGGTTGATCTTCAGGGGCTCGAGGCTGGCGGCTCGCTGAAGATCCTGGTCCAGCTGCGCCAGATGATCGGCAGGGCTCCAATGCAGCGAAGGGGTGTAATCACCACCGGTGAAGATTTCAAGGATCAAGCGCTGCTGAGAACTGTCCAGCCGCCGCCGGATCGCAGCTGCTGGCACGGCCTCCAGGCAGGGATGGTCGAGATTGACTTCCAAGCCATCGAAACCCTCACGATGGGAGCATTCACAGGCCTTATCCAGGGAATCGGCCCAACCCCAAAGAGTCTTGAACAGCAGCAGGACGGAGGTCAACGGCCGTCGGTGAACAGCCGCGGCTGTATACCGAGATAGATGGCTTCGCGGAACAACTCCTGCTTGGCGCGGGAATCGCGCCGTTCCTCCGCCAGGCGAAAGCGTTGCTGGAGCGATGTAATCAACCGACGCCGCCGAGCATCCGGAACAGGAACGGTCTCGAAAGCAGGTTCAATTTGATTCATCGTTAATCAGATCGTAAGCTTCATGATAGAGAAGGTTATGGGTTGCTGGCATTCCTGCTGCATGTGCCAATCTTTCTTACGACGAAGCCTTTGATACTCGCTTTACTGTAGATATTAAATATCGCTTTGGCAGGACCGTGGCCGAACTATCAAAAGTCAACATCAATATCCAACAATTGCTGGTTGCAAAAGGCTTTGCTCAGCTCTATGACAAGTATGCAGCGCAATGTCCCTGGAGTAAGGGCTGATCTATGTCGATTAAACCAGAAAATCTCTATGAAAAAATCAAGGACTCTATTAAAGAGAGATTCGAGTTTAAGTATCCAGAGGGTATTTCATCACATTCAGAGGCAATGAAGCTGGATGATTGCTTTAATGAGGTCGAGAGGATAACAAAGAAG
>PBSU01000040.1 GCA_002726415.1 Acidiferrobacteraceae bacterium
GCCGGCACCGTGCTGATCAACCAGCCGGGTCGTGAGAGCTGGGCCGCTTCACCTGTACGCTCAGAGACCAACGGCAATATCGCCCACGAAATGAGCCCAGCTGAGATTCACGAGGTGATTGATGCACACGCACGGGGTGCAAAAAGAGCAGCGGCTGGCGGGATGGATGGCGTGGAGATACTGGGCGCCTTTGGCTTTTTGCCCCAGGCCTTTCTCTCACCTTTAACCAACCACCGTACAGATCAGTACGGCGGCACGCTCGAGAACCGCCTGCGTTTTTTGCTGGAACTGCTGGAGGCCGTTCGCGGAGCACTGGGCCGGGATTATGTGCTGGGGGTGCGTTTGCCAGGGGACGAGTTTGAACCCGGCGGGCTCGACCTTGAGAAGATGAAAACCATCTGCAGCCAGGTAGCCGATACCGGCCTGATCGATTATCTCAACATCATCGCCCATACCAATATTTCGCACCTGGGGCGCAGCCGCCACTGGGCACCTACCCCCACCTGCCACGGCATCTTTGTGCATCTGGCTGAGGCCATACGCAAGGTGGTGAACGTGCCGGTGTTCACCGTAGGCCGGATTGTGGACCCCGCCCATGCAGAACACATTATTGCCCACGGCCAGGCGGATATGGTCGGCATGACCCGTGCGCATATCTGTGACCCGCAGATCCTGCCTAAACTGCGTGGCCAGATTAAGGCCAATATCCGCATCTGCGCAGGCGCCAACGTCTGCATCGCCAACCGCTATGCGGGTAAATCCATCCGCTGTATTCAAAACCCCACGCTGCCCACCCCCGGTGTAGCGCTGTTACCCGCAATAACCTCAAAGAAAGTGAGCATCATCGGTGCGGGGCCCGCAGGACTGGAATGCGCACGCGTCTGTACCGAACGTGGACATACGGTACAGATTTTTGATGCCGACAGCCGGGCCGGTGGCCAGCTGGCACTATGGGCCAGTGCACCTTCTACCGGGGAACTGGCCCGCATCATCGACTGGCGCCTGGA
The DNA here is from genome assembly GCA_002726415.1 of Acidiferrobacteraceae bacterium. Taxonomy (GTDB): domain Bacteria; phylum Pseudomonadota; class Gammaproteobacteria; order Arenicellales; family UBA868; genus UBA868. Next base: position 1,008 of record PBSU01000040.1, read on the forward strand.
TGAACTGGAGAGGCTGGGCGTTACCCTGACACTCAACCGCCTGATGAGTCACGAAGAACTCATCGTGCTCGATGCCGAGACGATCGTCATCGCTACCGGGGCCCTTGATACCTGTCGCAGCTTTGCCGGCGATGGATCAATACAGATTATCTCGGCGCATGAGCTTTTGTGTGGTGCGCCGGTTAACGCCACGCGGGCGCTGGTACTAAATGAAGGCCGGGGCCAGGCAGGGCTGGCTGCCGGAGAACTGCTGGCGCATCGGGGTATCGCAACCGAAATTGTGACCTCGGATATTGCCGTTGCCGCTGATCTTGATCCGACCAACCGTGCCGCCTGGTACCAGCGCCTGGGCGAACGCAACTGCACCTTTACAGCAATACATGTGGTCGAGTCGATCAACGCGCAAACCGTGGTGTTGCGTAATGTTTTTGATGATCGCCTCAGCAATCGTGAGGACATCGATCTTATTGTCGACTGGCCGGGTTGTCGTGCCAATGATGAGCTGATCACCGGCTGGAGCGATAATCTCCCACAGATGTTTTCCATTGGTGATTGCCGTGCACCACGCACAGTAGAGATCGCGATCAGCGAGGCTGCTGCTGTTGCCAATCAGATCTAAAGTATTTCGCTCAACTGTTTAACCGGGCACACCGCAATCCTGCCAGGGCATCTCATCCGTCTTTTGTAACACGCAGCCCAGCTTTGGCAAATCTAAAGCGCGCGTCGGACCGATCAACTCAAAAACCTCGCCCATAAGATGGCCCTTGCGTGCTGTTCTAGCCGGTTATCTGCCCGGATCTTAACTACCCTGCTCTGTGGGCCGCACCAGAATATCGTGTATCTGCACATGAGCAGGCTGAGCAAGCGCATAGAGCACGGCGCCGGCGATGTCCTCGCTTTGCAGGCACTTGAGCGCGCCGTAGGTTTTTGTTGCCGCATCGGTGCTGCCGGCGTAATGGGTGGCAAAGCCTGTCTCGACCAGGCCCGGACTGATGTTGGTAACCCGCACCGGGCGCTGGGTGGCATGCATCTCCTGGCGCAATGATTCGGTCAACGCACGCACGGCAAACTTGGTGGCGCAGTAGACCCCGTTAGAACCTGGGGGTACCCGGTGCCCACCCATGGAGCCAATATGGATGATATGACTCTCCTCGTTATGCTCGTTCATCTGGGCCAGGGCCTGCTGTGTGCAGATACAAAGCGCCAGCACGTTAACCTCGAGCATCTCACGCCACTGATCTGAATCCTGTGAGGCAAGCTCACCGGCAAACCCCAGACCCGCGTTATTGACCAGCACATGTACACCCTGCCAGCGCTCACGCGCCGCCTGGAAAAAACCCGCTATCTCATCCTCAGCCCGAAGGTCCGCCCGGTGCGCAAAAAACGCCTCGGGTGCACCAGCCTCAGCGCCCAGACCCTCGATCGCCTCCAGCCGTCGGGCACAGACCGCCACCCGCATGCCGGCCTTTAGCAGGCTCAGCGTAATGGCCCGGCCAATGCCACTGGATGCCCCTGTCACCACGGCCACCCGCCCGCCCCAACGCTGGCGGGTGCTGTTTAACTCGTTATCACCCATCAATTGCTTTCTCACAAGATTACTGATCCAACCTGGGATTAGATCATATAAAGTCTGGCCCCAGCAGACGGGCCGGAGAGATCGGATGGGCACTCGAGCAGATTACGCCTTTGGTTACACGTTAGAATGTGACAATGGATACGACCATGACCCCTGAGATTGAGACTCTGATCGAAACTGGTATCAATTTCGGTCTGGAGATCGCCGCGGCGCTTGCCATTCTGGTTCTGGGCTGGTGGTTCGCCGGGCGCGTGAAAAAAATTATCCTGCGCGCGATGGACCGTCTACCGCGCATGGACGCCACCCTTAAGCCCTTTCTTTCTTCCCTGGCGCGTTACGCGATTATCGCCATCACCCTGGTGGCGGTGCTGGCACGCCTCGGTGTACAAACCACCTCGATTATTGCCGTGCTGGGTGCGGCAGGTCTGGCCATTGGCCTTGCCCTGCAGGGCACACTGCAGAACATTGCAGCCGGCATCATGCTGCTGTTGCTGCGGCCCTTTAAGGTGGGTGACTACATCGATGCCGGGGGCATCGCGGGCACGGTTGATGAGATCGGGCTTTTCACTACCGATATGACCACTTATGACGGATTGTATCGTTCGGTACCCAACGCCTCGCTGTGGAATACCTCGATCCTGAACTACAGCCGCCTGCCCACCCGGCGACTGGATGTCCCCGTCGGCATTGCGTACGAAGACGATGTCGAGCAAGCCATGGCACTACTGCTTGATCACTTAAAGCAGGACAGCCGCGTGCTCAGTGAACCCGCACCCCAGGTGTTAGTCACCGGCCTAGGGGCGTCTTCAGTAGATCTCAGCCTGCGCTGCTGGAGCAGCCGCGAGGATTTTTGGACATTAAAGTTTGAGTTCAACAAGAATGCCAAACTGTGGCTTGATGCGGCCGGTATTTCTATCCCCTTCCCCCAGCGCGATGTGCACCTGATCCCCACCCCGGGTGAGACTTTGAGCTGATCACGCGCTCGTGCTTATACAAGCCCTGCGATTCGATCTGCTGCAGTTGTGCCGCGGTGCGATCGTAGAATTCGGTTCTGGCAGACACGCCTCAGGTTACCCCCTAATCACATCGGGCTAGAGGTTGTAACCGCGCTCCTCGTGGTTTACGAGATCAAGCCCCTCGATCTCCTCTTCTACCCCAACCCGCAGCGGTACCAGTGCCCCGGCAAGCTTGAGGGCGAGATAGCTGACCAACGCGCTCCAGCCTGCAGTCGCAATCACCGCGATCGACTGCACCATAAACTGACTGATCATACTGACTTCAGGTGCCAGACCCGCGCCACCCAAGGTTGACGCAACGAACACGCTGGTGAGCAGCATGCCCAAAGCGCCACCCACACCGTGCACCGGAAAGACATCCAGTGAATCATCAATCACCCAGTGCTGCTTAACCAACTGAGTTGCCCAGTAACAGATGAAGCCCGCACTGGCACCAATTAACAGCGCCCCCATTGGCCCAACAAAACCGGAGGCCGGCGTAATGGTGCCCAGACCCGCTACCATACCGGTGACCGCACCGAGCGCACTGGGCTTGCCGTGGCGCACCCACTCCACTGCCATCCACATCAACGCCCCAGCCGCGGCACTGGTGTGCGTTACCAGCATGGCCATACCGGCCACCCCATCGGCCGCTACCGCGCTGCCGGCATTAAACCCAAACCAGCCGACCCAGAGCATGGCGGCCCCCGTCACGGTCATGGTCATGTTGTGCGGCAGCATTGCAGTCTGCGGGAATCCACGTCGTCGACCCAATACCATTGCTGCCACCAGCGCAGCCACACCGGCATTCACGTGTACCACGGCACCGCCAGCGAAATCCATTACCCCCATCTGTGCCAGCCAACCACCACCCCAGACCCAGTGCGCTACCGGCACATAGGCAAACAGCGTCCACAACAGGCAGAAAATCAGCATGGCGGCAAAGTTCATACGCTCGGCAAAACCCCCAACGATCAGGGCCGGGGTAATGGCAGCAAAAGTCAGTTGAAACACCACGAACACGCTCTCGGGAATAGTGCCAGCCAGCGAATCCACGGTGACAGTACGCAAAAAGATTTTCTCCAACCCACCGATCACCCCACCAATCCCGCCTGCGCCAAAAGCCAGGGTGTAACCCACCGTTACCCACAGGACACTGATCGCGCAAACCAGAATAAAACATTGCATCAGCACCGACAGCACATTGCGTGTGCGCACCAGGCCAGCGTAAAACAGCGCCAGACCGGGTATCGTCATGAACAGTACCAGCGCAGTCGAGGTCAACAACCAGGCAGTATCACCACTATCCACATCGGCCCAGGCTACCGCGGGAAGACCGACAACGACCAGCGCCAGCACTAAACGACACATCATCATCCGCATCCTAAAGCGCATCCTGATCAGTCTCGCCGGTGCGGATGCGCAGAATACGCTCCACGTCATAGACGAAAATCTTACCGTCTCCTATCTTCTCGGTGCGCGCCGCACCCACGATCGCGTCAATCACCTGATCGAGAATTGCTGAATCCACGGCCACCTCAAGTTTCACCTTGGGTACAAAATCCACCACGTACTCGGCACCGCGGTACAGCTCGGTATGACCTTTCTGTCGACCAAAACCCTTAACTTCGGTCACGGTCATCCCCTTGATGCCGACTTCTGCCAGCGCATCGCGCACGTCGTCGAGTTTGAATGGCTTGATGATCGCGGTAACCAGCTTCATGGCGCGCTCCTGTTGGGTCAGTTGAAATAAATCGCTTTGAGAGAGAGGCGCAGGGCACATATCGCCCTGGCTTGTGGCGCGCAGATTATCGCAGAGATTGGTCACGGGCCAAAGCAAAACCCGATTTCCGTACTGACCAGTTCAACCCTGGCTACGCCCCGGCTCACGACGTTGCCCCGACCCACTATCACCCGATTTACCACCAAGGTTGCAATAGCAGGCCAGATAGCGACAATGCCCGCTCGCTTTTTCGGCCGACAGGACGTTAAGATTCCATCAGGCCCCATTTTGGTGCAACATGAGTCAACACTCCATTCTGATTGAGGCGCACGAGCTTGAGCCACTGCTCGATACACCGCAAGTTCTGGTGGTCGACCTGGGCAAGCCCGAAACCTATGCCGAACTGCACATACCGGGGGCTATGCACCTGGAGTACCCGGTACTGATTGGCGGCCAAAAACCAGCGCCCGGTCTGCTACCGCCCGAAGAACGCCTGGCCCACCTCGCCGGGCTGTTGAAGTTGGACCGGGTATCCCGGGTAATCGCCTATGATGACGAAGGCAGTGGCCGCGCGGCGCGGTTGGCCTGGACACTGTACTACCTGGGTTACCAGAGCGTGCAGGTACTGAACGGAGGTATTCATGCGTGGAACAATGAAGGCCACCCGGTCAGTACCCAACCGATCTTCCCCGGTAATGCCCGTGCCCTGCCGATGGCCTCGCACGATCCGACTGTACTGGCGGAACGCGATTACATCCTTGAGCATCTGGATGACGATGGAGTTGCACTGCTGGATGCCCGCACCGCCGAGGAATACACCGGCAGCAAGGTTTTTGCCACTCGCGGTGGACATATCCCCGGCGCCGTAAATCTCAACTGGCAGGACACGCTGGACCCGGAACGTAATTTACGCCTCAAGGAAACACAATTATTAATGAAGGCGCTGGAAGAACGCGGTATCGAACCTGCTCAGGAGGTCATCACCTACTGCCAGACCCACCACCGATCGTCCCATGCCTGGATGATGCTTAAAGCACTGGGTTATACCCGGGTGCGCGGTTATGCCGGCTCGTGGTCTGAATGGGGCAATGACCCCAACCTGCCAATACAACAGGGAGTATCCCCATGATTGTTATCCTACATCCGGACAGTGCGCTTGATACCATCGAGGGCAAAGCTGTCATGGAGTACCTTTCGGCCCGATCCGGGATCACACCGCATAGCCACAGTATCACGGGCACTGGCCGCACACTCACCGAGATCTACGTAGTCGGTAATGTTGCCGGCCTGGACCAGGCCGAGATCGAAAGCCTCCCCGGAGTTGAGAAAGTGGTTCGGGTCTCGCGCGAGTACCGCGTGATCGGACGCCACACCGGAGATGTGCGCGCCTCTGGCTTCACTTACAACGGGGTGCGTTTTGACCCGCAATCGCTACATGTCTTTGCGGGTTTATGCGCGGTGGACAACCCAGCGAATGTCGAGACTATGATGCAGGCGCTGCAGGACCACGGCCAGGTCTGCACCCGCATGGGTGCTTACAAACCCCGCACCAACCCCTACTCCTTCCAGGGTCATGGTGCCGACTGCCTGCCATGGGTATTTGAACTTGCGGGCAAGTATGGCATTCGTGTCATCGCCATGGAGGTTACCCATGACTCGCATGTGCATGAAATTCGCCAGGCGCTCAAAGATACTGGCCACCCGACCGGGGTGATGCTGCAGATTGGCACCCGCAACACCCAGAACTTCGAACTGCTCAAAGAGGTCGGTCGACAACGTGAACTGCCGGTTGTGCTCAAGCGGGGCTTTGGGATCACCTTGGACGAATCACTGAACGCGGCTGAATACCTGGCGAGCGAAGGCAATCGCAACATCATCTTCTGCCTGCGCGGGATGAAAACCAACATGGGTGATCCACACCGTAACCTGGTGGACTTCGGCCATGTACCGGTGGTGCACCACCTGACTCACCTGCCGGTGTGTATTGATCCGTCACACTCGGTAGGCAGTCGCAATATCGGTCCCGACGGTATTCTGGATGTGATGCACGTGACGGCGCAGGGGGTCATTGCCGGGGCGAATATGGTGCTGGCCGATTTCCATCCCAAACCTGAAGAGGCGCTGGTTGATGGGCCCCAGGCGCTGCACATGGATGAACTGCCTTGGTTCCTTGAGGATATCGCCATTGCCCGTAAGGCCTACGAGGCCCGCCTGGCCCGTGCCCGTCAGCAGAGCTGAGTCCGCTTCAAACCGGGCGACAACTTATGGATGAGAAAGAAAAGATTCGGCGCAGTGAGGCACAGTGGCAGGCACAACTCAGCACACAGCAGTACCAGGTGTGCCGCGGACACGGTACCGAGCGACCCTTCAGCGGCGAATACCACGACTGCAAAACACCGGGACGCTACCACTGCATCTGCTGCGGTGCGCTGTTGTTTGACTCGCGCCACAAGTACGACTCGGGCTCGGGCTGGCCGAGTTTCTGGCAACCCGCCAGCAACGCTGCGATTGATGAGTACCGCGATGCCAGCCTGGGGATGGTGCGCATCGAGGTGCGCTGCAACCGTTGCGATGCGCATCTGGGTCACGTCTTCGATGATGGGCCGGTACCTACCGGTCAGCGCTATTGCGTCAACTCGGTCGCCCTGAAACTTGATCCGGATAACGACTGAAACACGGATGCTGGCTTCGTTCTAAGTGCTATCAACCCTTGCGTGAGCGAATACGGGGAATCTTCAGGATCTCTCCAGCCCGGGGCGGTGTCGTGCGCAGCGCCGGATTGAAGCGGGTGATCACCCAGATCGGCAGTTCGAACTCGCGGGCTAGCACCCACAGACTATCCCCCGCCTCCACGGTGTAGGCCGTGGTACCCGTGACGTCGAAATTCTCCTTAAACTCCTCGACCAGCACCCGGTGATACTCCTGACGGCGCCGCTCAAAGGCGTGCTGTTTATCAGGCCCACTCACCGGCAGCAGCAAGGCATCCCCAGTGGCGAGGACACGCGTCGTGTCATAGCCGTTCAGATCACGCAATTTCTTCACACCGCCCAGGCGTAACCAGTCGGAGTAGTGACCGAGGGTCTCCTCGGGCTCGATATTGATACGGTAAACGGTTTCACCATTAACCCCGGCCGTTTGTATCGACAGATCGATGGGTTGATCGAGCGGACTGATCTTAGTTGTCGCCAGCGCCTCAGGCGCTGGCGTCTTTTTGTCTGCGATCTGTGACCCGCCACTATCACCCGTGCCCTGATCCAGCGTAGCGGTAGCCGGCGCCACGGGTAACTTTACCGACGGCTTCGGAACTGCCGCTGCAACCGCTCGGGCCAGTACCGTCGGAACACCCGCCAGCTGAAGAATCTGACCGGGGCGGATCACCGCATCGGTACCCAACGCATTGTCGGAGATCAGTTGGCGGCACGAGACCTCAAACCGGGCCGCAATACGGCAAGCGCTGTCACCCGGAACAACGGTATAGCGAATACTGGTGCGGGGCACCGCAGGTGCGGCCGGCTTTTTGACAGGCGCCGCTACCGACCCGGGCGCGCCGGGAATCGTCAGCGTCTGACCCGGAAAGATCAGATCACCTTTTGCCAGGCCATTGGCTGTCAGCAACAAATCACAGCCAATACCATGGCGACTGGCAATGCTGCAGACACTGTCCCCTTTGCCTACGGTATAGCGCCCGCCCGGCGGGCGCTTCAACGTACCGGGAATGACCAGCTTGGAACCCACGGCCAGCACAGAGCCCCGATGCAGGTCATTGGCGGCCAGCAGGTCGTCACAATCGGTGCCAAATCGCCGGGCAACAGCACAGACGCTATCGCCGGGACGCACTACGTAGGCACCGCGCTGAGCCACAGTGCTACGCGCGCGACCGGTGGGCGGCACCTGCAGTTTCTGGCCAACCCGGATCAGGGCTTTGTTACCCAATCCGTTGAGGGCGATCAGTTCGGTGCACTCCGTTCGAAAGGCTGCAGCAATACCACAGGCCGTATCACCTTTACGTACTGTGTATTCCAATGCGCCAGTCTGGCGGGTTTCCGAGGGCATCATACGCAACCGCGCTACCTGGTTGGCCCAACCACCCGTACGGGGCGGCAGGCGCAAGCGGTAACCATGCGGGATAAAGCGCCAGCCGTGCCAGACAAAGCGGGTCAGTGCCGGATTCAACGACTTTAACTGTGCTTCAGTCAGACCAAATACATTCTGAATACGGGCGATCGAGACGGATCTCTTCAGAATCAGTGTTCGATACGTCAGTGGCCGGCCCGGCTTGATGTCGCCAAAGAAGCGCTTGGCATTGCGGGCCACATGGCGGGCCGCCAGAAAGCCCGAATAAAAGTTCTTGACCGCAATCTGGAACTTGCTTGAGCGGTGCTGGTTGAGCACTCTTATATAGTCCGGTCCAAGCTTTTTGATTGCCCGGCGCATACCGTTAACGCCATAGTTGTAAGAAGTAATGACGAAAGGGCTGATCGCGCTATCGCTGACGCGGGTGTTCTTCGCCAACGCCGCCACCGTCAGGGTCTTGCGCGCCTCCTTGAGGTAGCGCGCTGCTGCCCAGCTGGCCGCCTCCGGATCAAGGCGCTCATCCACTGTGGCGTTGAGCTCCAGTCCAAGGGTACGCCCGGTGGCAGGCATGATCTGCCACAACCCAGCCGCACCTACCCGTGAGTAGGCCTTAGGGTTATAGGATGACTCGACAAAGGGCAGGTACTGGATATCGGTGGGCAGCCGGGCATCTTTGAGTACCCGCCGGACTAGTGGACCATAGGTGCCAAAACGCCGCAGTGCTGCCTGAAAGCCATCACGGTTACCCGACTGGCAACGGATATTGCCCGCGGCCCGGCGAAGCTCGGCGCTGGAACGCTCTGGAAAGAGTTTCAACAGGTGCTTGCCATAGGCACTCTTGACCGGGTATCGGCGCTCGAGCTGGCGGGCCAGGTTATGCAATTCCCCGGCAATACGTTTTTTCTGATTCTTGATAAAGGGCGTATTGCCCTTTCGCCCACACGCGCGACCCTCGATCACCTTGTAGACCCGATGTGGGGTCAGTGCATCGTGCAGTACCGCGTCCTGGCTGTCCCAGCGGCTGTAAACATCGATCCAGAAATTGACCCGGTTCTGTAACTCACGTGGGCAGGGAAAAGTCGCACTGCAGCGCATCACATGCTGCTTGACCTCGACAAAGGCCTGCGCGGGTGGCGAGGCCAAAAGGCCTGCCCCCAAAGTGCCGATCAGTAGGCAATTCACTCCCCGGTACAGCCAATTTGGCATATGATTTTTCTGGTTCAGAACGGTGACAGACCGTAGTCGCCAGAACCACGGCAACCTGCCGGGCCCTGGAGACTCAATAGGGCCTATGCTATCAATTTGTAGCGCTATCGGGAATGGCTGCAGACGCTGGTGCCTATTTTCGGCCTCAAACCGGCAGCTTTGTTACACTTGTGCGCATCAACAGCCACCTGCCGCGAGCCGTAGAGCGGATCGCGCGCCCGCATGACACGCATTACTACCGACGACATTACCGTCAGCATTGCAGACGCACTGCAGTATATCTCGTACTACCATCCGCCTGATTTCATTGAGGCTATGGCCCGTGCCTACGAGCACGAAGCATCAGAATCGGCAAAAAATGCCATCGGGCAGATACTGATTAACTCGCGCATGGCGGCTCAAGGCCGCCGGCCCGTCTGTCAGGATACCGGTGTAGTGGTGGCCTTCGTCAAGATTGGGCAATCAGTCCTTATCGAGGGCAAACTCACTTTACAGCAGGCGATTGATGAGGGTGTGCGTCGCGCCTACACTGATCCGGAAAACCCGCTGCGGGCTTCGGTGGTCTCACCACCAATCGGGGCAAGAAAAAACACGGGCGATAACACCCCTGCCATAGTGCACACCGAAATAGTAGCCGGAGACAAGATCGAGATTACGGTGGCAGCCAAAGGCGGTGGGTCAGAGAACAAGGCTCGCCTGGCAATGCTCAACCCCAGCGATGATCTGGTGCAGTGGGTAACACAGACTCTGCCGGGTATGGGTGCCGGTTGGTGCCCGCCTGGCATTCTGGGCCTGGGTATCGGCGGTACTCCCGAAAAAGCGATGCTGCTCGCCAAGGAATCATTGATGGCGCCCATCGACATGGACCGGATCGTTGCGGACGGGCCCAAGACGCCGATCGAGGAGTTGCGCCGGGAGATATTCGATGCCGTCAATCGGCTCGGTATTGGCGCCCAAGGGCTCGGCGGACTGACCACGGTACTGGACGTCAAGATCATGTCCCATGCCACCCATGCGGCCTCTCTCCCGGTCGCCATGATTCCCAACTGCGCTGCCACCCGGCACGTTCATTTCACTCTGGATGGCACCGGGCCAGCCGAACTGCCCCAGGTCGACCTTAGCGTGTGGCCACAAATCACCGAGCAGGCAGGTGGGCGACGGATCAATCTTGATACCCTGACCCCTGAGGAATACCGTTCGTGGCGTATTGGCGAGAACCTGCTACTGAGTGGGCGTCTGCTAACCGGTCGCGACGCCGCACATAAACGTCTTGTTGACCTGATTCAAGCCGGCGAGGCACTCCCGGAAGGGGTGGACTTCAGTGGCCGCTTCATCTACTACGTGGGGCCGGTCGACCCAGTCGGAGCGGAAGCCGTTGGGCCAGCCGGACCTACTACCGCGACGCGCATGGACAAGTTCACCGATACCCTGCTTGAGCAGACAGGTCTTGCCGGGATGATCGGTAAAGCCGAACGCGGGCCTGCGACTATCGAGTCGATCCGCCGCCATGGCAGCGTCTACCTTATTGCGGTGGGCGGCGCAGCTTATCTGCTCTCACGGGCCATCCGCTCGGCGCGAGTCATCGCTTTTGAGGATCTGGGCATGGAGGCGATCTATGAGTTCGAAGTTGAGGACATGCCGGTAACGGTAGCGGTAGACAGCACTGGCGCCTCGGTGCATCAGGAAGGACCTCGCACATGGCGCGAGAAAATTGCCGCATTTCCGGTACCGATTGCCTAAGCCTGCCCAAGCCGGCGACAACATCTTGCCTTCTGTTCTTCTCACGGCGGCCCGCAACGCTCTGCTAGTACTGATGCTGGTAACACCTGTGACGATTACATCGGCACAGCAAAATACAGGCGCCTTTAAGGGTGCCATAGACACCGCACACCCCATTTGGTTCAAAGAAAGCTTTCTCGACTTTGAGGAGGATATCGCCGAAGCCACGGCCCAGGGCAAACGACTGGTACTGTACTTCTGGCAAACCGGCTGTCCTTACTGTAACGCGCTGGTCGAACACAATTTTACCCAGCAGGATATCGCCGAAAAGATGCGTACGAATTTTGATCTGATCGCAATAAACATGTGGGGTGACCGTGAGGTCGTTCAGGTCGGGGGGCGAACCTTTACCGAGAAGACACTCGCTGGCGCACTCAAGGTCGATTACACCCCGACACTGCTGTTCTTTAACGAAACCCGAAAAGTGATCCTGCGACTCAACGGCTATTACCCGCCTGATGAATTTCGCGCGGCACTCGCCTGGGCCGGTGACCCTGACGAGAAACACGGAACGTTCGCCGACTATCTGGCCAATCGGGCAACCCCTAAGGCAAGTACCACGCTCAACCACGAGGCCTTCTTCGAGACGCCGCCATATGATCTATCGATCCGCGACGGTAGACCGCTGGCCGTATATTTCGAACAGCCCAACTGTGCTCAGTGTGACACACTGCACCAACAGATACTCTCCCGACCGATTGTGCGTGCCCAGGCTGAAAAAATGCGCGCGATTCAAGTCGATCTGTGGTCCAAGACCTCCTTGGTCACGCCGGATGGGCGCACCTCAAATGCACGGGACTTTGCCCGTGAACTGAATCTGCAGTTCACCCCGACAGTGGTATTCTTTGATGCTCAGGGTAACGAGGTGATGCGCCTGGACGGTGCCTTTCGAACCTTCCACACCCAGGGCATCATGCGCTATGTCAACGATAAGGCCTACGAACACGAGACCAGTTTTCAACGCTACCTGGGTGAACACGCCGAACACCTGCGGGCGCAGGGCTTCGATATCGATATCTGGAGTTATGATCACGCGGTCAGTCGTAACGGCCAAGCTGTGCTGGTCGACTGAATTTAGCCCTTACACCGGTTTACCCTCCCGATGAAACTGCCCAATCCTATCCGCGAGGACTTCTCCCGTGAGCCTGTGGATATGGCAACACTGGCGCCAAAGCCCATGGACCAGTTCGAGTCCTGGTTTATCGAGGCCTGTGCTGCTGACCCGGACGCACCCAATGCCCTTAGCCTCGCTACCGCTTCCGCCGATGGGCGCCCCAGCGTTCGCACAGTACTACTCAAGCTGTACGATGAAAAAGGCTTTGTCTTTTTTACCAACTATGCCAGCCGCAAAGCAAAAGACCTTACCGAGAATGCCTTCGCTGCGATGCTCTTTCCCTGGACCCGTCAGGGGCGCCAGGTGATCGCCAGCGGACCCGTAACGCGGATTCCGACTGCCGAATCGCTTAAGTACTTCCTGAGCCGTAGCCGGGGCAGTCAACTGGGTGCCTGGGCATCGGCTCAGAGCAGTATCATCGGAACACGCTCACAGCTCGAATCCCGGTTGTTCGAGATGAAAGAAAAATTCTCACGCGGCGAAGTCCCACTACCCTCTTTCTGGGGAGGCTACCGACTGGAGCCTGAAACCGTGGAATTCTGGCAGGGCCAGGCCGACCGCCTGCATGATCGTTTTCTCTACAGCCGCGATACCGATAGCACCTGGCGCATAGAGCGGCTCGCACCTTGAGCCGCCACGGCGGTTGCCGTGATCAGCGTGTTGTGCTGTTTTCTGGTGCCCGCGTCGCCCCCATGTTCTTCGTTGCCAGGCGTACTGGGAATCGCGCCCGGATCGCTTCATCTATTGTGGTCGATAGATGTACAGGTCGGGGCGCCGCGAGAATCTGTGCTACCCGGGCCCGGGCATTCTCAAGCAGATCCGGACGGCCTTTCTCGTTCCATTCCTTGGGGCTTAAGCGATCGCCGACCTCAGGGTAAACGTAATCACGTTGCATCAACGACATGGTCTGGCCGTGGCCAAGAAAATGATTGGGCCCACCAATACAGACTTCACGGATCGCCTCTAACGATAAAGACTCATCGGTTACTTCAATGCCGCGAATGGTCCGATTAATGGCGCCGAGCATGTCATTGTCAATCACGTAACTCTCCAGGCAGCAGCCAAGCAGACTGGCATGCATGCCGGCGGCCTCGTAAACGAGATTGGTGCCGCTGTGTCCGGCCAGCACGTTGGTATAGGCCTTCTCGTAACCCGATTGTGCATCTGGGAGCTTGGCGTCAGCCATACCGGCCGCGATGCCGGTGGGCAGACCATAATGACGCCCCATCTGGCCGCAAGCCGCCATCAGCACTGCCTGCTCACCACTACCACCGCTCATGGCGCCGGTACGAAGATCAGAGACAAAAGGCCAGGTCCCGAAAATACACGGGTGCCCTGGTTTGATCAGATTCACGTAGACCAGCCCGCCCAGTACTTCGGCCACTTCCTGTACAACTGCACCGGCCAATGCCGCAGGGCTGGTGGCCCCAGCCTGACCAGCCGCAAGCAGTAACACGGGCATACCGCGGCGCACACAGGTTTCGAGCACTCGGCAAGCATCCTCGGCAAATCGCATTGGGGGTACCACAAAGCAGCAAGAACAACTAACAAAAGGCCGCGCTCGCCAGGCCTGCTCACCCCCGGCAATCATCTCCAGCATATCGATCGTTTGATCGGCATGTGCAGGTTCTACAAAACTGGTGCCCACGTGCTTTCGGGTACCGGCGACTGCTGCGTAACAGGTGTTTAAATCCATCTCGGCCGGGTCTTCGATATCGCGCAACACGATGGGGCGCTGGAAGAAATGGATATGCTCCATCTCATCGACAATGCGCGCGGCATCGTACAGGTCCTGAGCGGTTGATTCACGATACTCACGCTTAACCGTGTCGACCACGTGCACGGCTGCACCCGCAGTGCCAAAATAGGTACGACTGCCGCTGAGTTCAAGATCGTAGCGCGGATCCTGAGCATACAAGGTGATATCCCGCGCGCTGCGGGCCAGCGCATCTTCAACCAGTACGCGGGGGAAAAGCAGTCGACCGTCATCAGTCAGCGAGCCGCCAGCCGCAACGACCAGTTCAATACAGGAAGGCAATGCGTTGGCAAAGCCGATGGTCTCTAACGCCTCCAGCGCGGCCTCGTGGATCCGGCCGATCTCATGCTGGGTTAAAGGCTGGTAACGCCCGCCCGACAAACCCGGGTGAACGGGCTTTTCTTCTTCGGGTATGGGGGCAGCCCGCAACGCCTGCCGCGCAGCCCTGCCGCCCATCCGGTGTGATTTTTCCATCATCCGGCCTCCCCTACGCTATCGCACGGCAGCTATGCGGCCGCACGCGCCTCATCCGACTGGCCACGCTGGGATGCTTGCGCCAGCGCGATGACCAGCGACCTGCCTCATGGCATGACCCGCTCGTACCTCGATAAACCGCCTGCCACTGATCGCGTGCCTGAGCGCACCACCTCCCCGCTCAGGTACACCGCGTTGTGCCCGGCCTGCACCGCCGAACGTATTGTCGCGAGATTGTAATCCCGGTTTCTCCCAAAGGGAATGGGGAAACCGCAGTCTGTCGCACCCCGGAAAAGTTGTTCAAGAAGCGTCTGTTGTCATCGATTTCGCGCCACTATTCGGCCTCGTTGGGGCAAGCCATCACCTAGTGCAGCCGCTGCATTAACGGTGCCGATGACGAACCGAAAGTGCTGTGATACCACAACACCCTGCCCGCGGGCTTTACCCGTACTGTCGGCATGTGTTACTCACTGCTCATCTGCACTGATAATCCTGTGGGCCCGTTGTCGCCCATGGCGCACAGACCTGAAGATGAAAGGCTAAACTACCTAGCCCTTCTCAGACAGAATTATGATGTCAGCCTCGACAGACCCCTTTCACCTGACAGCGCAGGCAATCTTCGAAAAAGTACGCTTTGGCCCACTGGTCGACGCCCTGGCGGCTATGCACTGCGATAGCCCGGCTGATCTTCGGGACCTGCTGCTGGAGCAATCCGGAGCACAAGGTCAGGACTACTGCCTGATCCGGGCAGCCTGGCAACGCGGGCAGGCACTGGGGGTCAAGATCGCGAGTGTTTTCCCTGCCAACCGATCATCGGGGCTGCCTGCCATTCACGCTGCCTACGTGCTTTTTGATGGAGTCACCGGGGTGCCGATGCGCTCTATCGACGGCACGGCTCTCACCTACCTGAAAACTGCAGCGGACTCGGCGCTGGGCTCACGACTACTGGCAAGACCCGACTGCCGCCGATTACTGATGGTCGGTGCTGGCGCCATGGTGCCTTATCTGATCGAGGCACACTGTACCGTACACCCGACCCTTGAGCGTATTCGTATCTGGAATCGCTCACCCGGACGTCGCGACGCCCTGATCAAAACGCTGCGCACTGAACACCAGGTGGACCCTGCGGATGACCTCGCCGAGGCAGTGGCTTGGGCCGATATCATTTGCTGCGCCACCATGACCACAGAACCATTGATTAACGGCGCCTGGCTTGGTGAAGGTGTTCACCTGGATCTTGTTGGCGCCTTTCGCGCAGACATGCGTGAGGCTGATGATGAGGCTCTGCGCCGCGGAAGATTATTTGTAGACTCGCGCGATACTACCATCGGCGAGATCGGCGAGTTAGTGATTCCAATAAATGCCGGGGTCATCAGCAGGGAGGATGTCATCGCTGATCTGTATGAGTTGTGTGCGGGATACCCTGCCCGGACCAGCCCTACTGAGATCACGATCTTCAAGAACGGTGGTGGCGGGCACCTGGATCTGATGACCGCGCGTTATATCCAAGAGCGTTGTACCAGCCGCTAAATCCCCGTCAGTATTTCTCAACCAGGATTGAGTATCTGGAGAAAAAGTGGGGACCAGGCAAGCGTTAACAACGCCCATAGAATCAACTCCACACGGATAATCAAGCGATACCTCGCGCGCTGCTCACCCATGCTACTGGAAAGAAACACAGCGCACATCATGATATCCAGTAACACCACGAAGAAGAATATCGGTACCAACGCCGGGACGATCACCGTAGTAACCAGCGCCCAGCCTTCGTAACTGGTGCGTGCCAATGCCCAGGGTGCCATTGCGCCCAGGAGTATCATTGCCACGGCCAACGTTACGCGCAGCACTCCCAGTTGGCGTAACAGTTTATTCAGAAAAGCCAAGGTAACGACCTGAATGGCTTAGGGGTTTTGGTAAAGACATGAAAACACTCTTTCAGTTTCCCCCGGACTGAGGGGTATTGTCAGGATTAGTTTGCGCCTTGAGCACAGCTTGCTCATCTGCGCCAAGAAGTTCAGAAAAATTCACCTTAGCCTTGCTACAGGGATCCTGGTTATCCAACCAATAAGCAAGGCGCGGGCCAAGGATAGAAGCACCACCGGTCATGGGCACAGCCCAAGCCTGCAACAAGGCCCAGACTGCTGCACCTTTCAAGTCGGGCTCTGGTTTAGGATCTTGTAACGTACCTCGAACACGGAAGAATTCGTTGCCCGAAACAACGGACGACACAACACCAAGAAGTTCACGGCTTATGGGTTTGATAGCTATATCCAAAGTCTCATCATCAAATCTAAAGCCCCCAGCAACAAGGTATATAACGTCGCTCATTTGCAACACAATGCTATGGCGTGAAATCGCCTCCCCGTCGATTACCCTGAAGCCGATCTGGCCACATTCAATTTCATGCAGTTTCGCTCTGCTTTTTGGATTCAAAAATCCCAATATCTGCGTCAATATTGAATGGGTGAGAAAATCCAGGCCAGCATTGGCTGGAAGATAAGCATCGCGCGCAGAAATCGACATCGAACCGTCGGCCTTGGTCAGCATCTTTTTTACTGATTTGCCCTGCCCGGTCAGATCGATTCCAACATCAACCTGGCCGCGTATCGGCAAGTCTTTGTCGCGCAACTGTGGGATTTGATCGAGCTCAAGAGCATCGATATTAAATTCAAGCACTGTGGCGTACTGCGGCTCGTGCGTATCGACCGTCAAATTCATATCAAACTGCCCGCCTGAAAACTCACCCGAATCTGCATCAATCATCAACACACTGTCATGGGCCCGGATGCTCGTGCTCAGGTTTTTGGCCTCGATCTTGCGTGTCACCAGTTGCCCAACTTTGAGATCGACATCCAGATCAACCCCACTGACCCATTCCAGCGGTAAATCGGCCTCACTGAACCACGATTGCGTGGTGGGCTCCGGCGGTGCCGGAAAAATCTCGATCAGGCTCAAGCGACTGGATTGAAACGCTCCTGTGATACGCAGCCGCTCTTCTGGGGAAATCTTAAACGACGGAAAAGCGGTGATATCCAGGCCTTCAATAGTGGCGGAGCCAGCCAGGTCATTATTACCCAAGGTCAATGAAAACTGCCCCGAATTAAGGCGCTTATCTCCTAGCGACAGGCTGCCCGCAAAAACCACAGGGCCAGGATCAAGGTATGTGCCGGGCACAAAGGAGGTAAGGTTTAACAGTGATCCGGTTTCGATCCGTGCCTCCACATGGTTGCCTTTTTGCGGCGGCCAGTTCAGAGCGCCCACTATGGATGCCTGGATGTCGGCAGTATCAAAAGTAATCGAACTGATTAGCGTCTGATCCGAACCGCGGGCACGACGCACAGTGCCAGACGCAGACCATGATCCTTCGCCGGGTAATTCCGTACCTAGAAGATGATTGAGCACACTGACACTAGCCGTCTCGAAATGCCCTTTCAGATCGAATCCAGCGTCTTTTTCCAGCGCACTGACCTGGCCATTGACTCGTGCGGTTAAAGCCTCAGTGCTGGCCTCCAGGGTCACAAAAACCGGCGCTGCCGGGTCAGTCGTGCTCACCAGGCTGGCCTTCAGTGCGGCCGGTGCATGATAAGCGGGATTAATGTTGAGTGGACGAGCAAAGCGTGCAAGATCATCCATTTCAAGGTCGATTGCCAGGGAAGCCGTCCCCCACCGGGTAATATCGGGCACCTCACCTGAGAACCGCCCCATCGTGACTCCTTGGCCAGACAGGACACCGCTCAAATGAGACAGGCCAGTATGGCCTTGCACATTTCGAATCCGGGCGCTCCCAGTAGCACCGATAGCCGGATAGCCTTCCAGGGGAAGGCCCCATAAGGGTCCCAATGTGCTGAGATTATCCACGGATACCTTTAATGTGAGATCTGGATTCACTCGCGCGAACGGTATTGAAAAAGCACCGGTAACACTCAGTTGCCCCAACTCATTAAGCCAATCACTCCTAAGATCGCTCACTGACCAAGCACCGACAGTCCCCGTCAGCACAGCCTGCCCCTGACCTTCGCCGGTAACAGGCAGGGCGGGCAGACCCAATGGTGCCACCACTGCCCGGATATCATCGGTATAGGCGGTA
>PBSU01000041.1 GCA_002726415.1 Acidiferrobacteraceae bacterium
AGGGCTGCCCAAGATGATCCTCCGGCGATCCAAACAGATATTTCGCGCCAAGACGATTCTCAATAGCAATCACGATAACCCCGCCCGGCGCCAATGCCGCGAGCGCTTGGGCTAACATTTTGGAAACCGCCTTTCGCGGGTCACTGGCTTCGGGCGAAAAACGCGCCGCGTATTCAAGAACGCCGACGAACAGCACCAGATCGTAGCGCTGCGGTGGGAGCCATAACTGATGAATATTCGCGTGGATCACTGACACGCGGGTGAGATCCCGGCAACGCAATCTCGCCAATCGCGCGCGTGATGCGCTACCTTCTACCGCGTCAACCTCAAAGCCGGTATCTCCCAGGTAGCGAGTAATAGCGCCACAACCGGCGCCAATCTCCAAGGCCGTGCTGCGGCCCGTAAGATCCAGGCCCCGCAATATGTTGGCTCTGAGCGGTGATAAGTGATACTCCAATGCCCAGTCGCCAGACCCGCCTGCCAGGCCCGGTGCGGCCCAGTCCAATCGGGTCGCCTGGTGGAGCAGTCGCTCGAGTTCACGCTCCTGGGCATCCCCATCGCTGTAATCCAGGCCCGCATCCTCTTTATCCATGCGCCAGACCCCGTCAATGCAAACCAGGGAGTTATTAGCGTACAGCAGCGGCCGCGAGGCCACGTCAGTTGCTTGCATCAGCGCTGGCTCCGATTAAGGGTCCAACCGCAGGGGTATCTCTTTTTAGTTACCCCCAGTTTGATCATGGTGCCCAAGGCCGGACTCGAACCGGCACGGCTTGCGCCACCGCCCCCTCAAGACGGCGTGTCTACCAGTTCCACCACTTGGGCTTATTGATCAAACTACCCATGGATCTGCGGGATTATTTCAGTCGGCCGAGCCGGGCACCGCGGGAATGTCCGAGTCGGACGTCGATTTAATACCTTGGTCGCTTTCTGCACTAGCCGGCTGGGCCAGGTTGCTTTGCTCGGTCATGACACTCCGGGATGCGGTGCTCTGCTTGGTATAAATATACGCCAAACTCAGTCCCGTAACGAAAAAGAGCGCAGCCAGACCTGCTGTTACACGGCTGAGAAACGTAGCTGATCCCCGACTGCCAAAGACTGACTGCGACGACCCCCCGCCAAAAGCCGCGCCCATGTCCGCGCCTTTACCCTGCTGAAGCAGGACCAGCACGACGATGGCCACTGCCGAGACCAGATGTATTACGGTAAAGATACTAGTGGCAAGATTCATGACCGAGCTGCTCCAATAATTCCTAGAAAATCCTGGGCCTTTAATGAAGCGCCCCCAATCAGCCCGCCATCAATATCGGCTTGGGCAAATAGTCCGGCTGCATTGTCAGGTTTAACGCTGCCGCCGTAAAGAATCCGCGTTGCCAAGGCTGCCTGGGCATCCTGAGCGGCAAGCTGTTCCCGTACGAGCGCGTGGACTTCTTGCGCCTGAGCATCGCTCGCTGTCAGCCCGGTTCCAATCGCCCAGACCGGTTCGTAGGCAATCAGGGCCTGGGGAAAGATTGCTGTACCGGCGATTTCCAGAATAGCGCTAAGTTGGCGTGTCACCACGACTTCAGTATTACCCCCTTCTCTTTCCTCAAGGGTTTCCCCGATGCAGATAATAGGCACCAGGCCCTTTTCGGATGCCACCCGGGCCTTCGCTGCCACGACTTCGTCGGTTTCGCCATAGAGGGTTCGGCGTTCTGAGTGTCCAACGATAACGTATTCGCAGCCAAAATCCAGCAGCATGTCGGCCGCTACTTCTCCCGTGAAGGCACCCGATTCCTGACTCCCCAGGTTCTGACCGCCGACTGAAATCCCGGTTCCATTAGCCTGTTCTCTACACTGGGGCACCAATACGAATGGTGGGCAAACCACAACGTCCACATTCGGGCGATCCGTCAGGCCAGCCGCGATCCCGGCCATCAGCGTATCAGCCATAGTCCGGGATCCGTTCATTTTCCAATTGCCAGCAACAAGTGGCGTACGCATTTGGGTTCTCCAACAGGGCATCAGCGGCCGGGTCGTTAGTCAAACCCCGGGCGAAGGGGGGGCGATGTTACCGGCCGAACGTCCCCGGTGCAACTTGGCGAGCCCGCCCGATCCACTGTTCTGACCTTCGCTTCGTTAAAACCTAGCGCCTATGCGCCTTTGTTAAGCCCAGCCAGTTCGACTGTGTCTGCGATCTTGCGCGCCAGCGAATCTACCGTCTTGGCGCAATCTCCTTCCACCATGACGCGAATGACAGGTTCGGTCCCAGAGGAGCGCAACACGACCCGCCCGCGTTCACCGAGTTGCTTCTCACAAATTCCGACAATATCCTGTACGCTGGCATCCTCAAGCATCCCTGCCGGCTCAACACCATCGACCCGCACATTGATCATACATTGCGGAAAGACCACCAGATCCTGAACCAGCGCCGCCAGAGAAGTTTTGGTACTGACCATAACTTCAAGGACCGCCAAAGCCGCAACCAAACCATCGCCGGTCGTACTTCGCTCAAGACAGAGAATATGTCCTGATGTTTCCCCACCCAAAGTCCATTCCCGCTGCAGCAACTCTTGAAGCACGAAACGGTCTCCCACATTTGCCCGGACAAAGGGAACACCGGCCTCGCGACATGCGATCTCTACCCCAAGATTAGTCATCTGGGTCCCGACCACGCCACCCGTTTCACCCCGGGCGTGACGTTGCTGGCTCAGCAGGTACAAAATGCCATCACCATCGACCAGATTACCGGCCGCATCCGCGAGCACGACTCGATCGGCATCGCCATCAAAAGCGATACCCACATCAGCGCCTGCCTGACAGACCAGTTGGCTGATCTTCGCGGGAACTGTCGAGCCGCCCTCACGATTAATATTAAAGCCATCCGGCTCGACACCGATGCTCACGACTTCTGCCCCCAGTTCACGCAGCACCAAGGGCGCTACCTGGTAGGCGGCTCCGTTAGCGCAGTCCACGGCGATCTTGAGCCCATCCAGGCGCATGCCTGGGGGTACCGTATTACGACAATGTTCAGCGTAACGCGGCACTGCGTCGATCAATCTTTCCGCCTTACCCAGCGATTCCGGCGCGACCGTCACTAGCGCCTGTGACATTAATGCTTCAATCCCGGCTTCGGTCTGTTCATCCAGTTTTCGACCTGCACCGGAAAAGAACTTGATACCGTTATCGTGATAAGGATTATGCGATGCGCTGATCACAATACCGGCACAGGCGCCCGCCTGTCGGGTTAGATAAGCAATCCCGGGGGTAGGCAAAGGCCCAGTTAGCGCGATATCAACACCCGCCGCGCTGAGCCCCGCTTCAAGCGCAGATTCCAGCAGGTAACCCGAGATCCGGGTGTCCTTACCGATAATGACTCGCCCGCGGGCATGTCCTGCGGCCAGCACACGACCCGCTGCCCAGCCCAGATGTAATATCTCGGCTGGCGTAATGGGAGACGTGCCGACTTCACCGCGAACGCCATCTGTGCCGAAATAACGCTTCATTACGGGTCCGTTAACTGGAAGTACCCGAGTTGGGAAGTTGTAGGGCAACCCAGGTATCGAGAAACCGTCGGGTAATCTCGACGTCATGAACGCGAACTACCCGGGCACCGCGTTCTACCGCAAGCACCGCGAGCAAGGCGCTAAGCTGCGCCACAGACTCCTCGTGCTCCGCTTGTGCGAGCACCCGGACGAATCCCTTGCGCGACAATCCCACCAGGATAGGCACCCCCAGGTCGTGAAACCTTGGTAATTCGCGCATCAGGGTGTAGTTGTGCTCCAGAGTCTTGCCGAATCCAAAGCCCGGATCCACCAGCAGTTTGGAACGGTTTATCCCGGCCGCAAGACATGCCGTGATTCGAGAAGCGAGGAACGCATTGATCTCACCGGTTACGTCATCATAGGTGGGCGCCTGCTGCATCGTGCAGGGATTTCCTTGCATATGCATGAGGCAGACGCCGACCCCAAGATCGGCAATGGTTTCAAGCGCATCGGGCTCGGTCAAAGCACAGACATCATTAACCAGGCACGCCCCGGCCTCGACGGCTGCGCGCATGATTGCAGGCTTACTGGTGTCGATCGAAACGGGGATGCCTTCTGCCGCGAGCGCTTCGATAACGGGCAGGACCCGGCTCAGCTCCTGCTGCGCTGCAACCGCGGGCGCACCGGGGCGAGTCGATTCCCCGCCGACATCAACAAAAGCAGCGCCTTGCGCTGCAAGTTCACGCCCGCGGGCTATCGCATCCACCGCCTTAAGATAGCGTCCCCCGTCAGAAAATGAATCCGGCGTGACATTGACAATCCCCATGACCAGTGGGCCCTCGCCGGGTAGGAGCCCGGGGACATCAGCGATACCCACTAGGCGGGCCTACGAGCGGGCAATTACGCCGAGTCGCCGGCCGGCGAATCCAGATTAGGCTTGATATCGGACCGAGCGGGCTTTTCGCCAGCGCTCCCGGAGGGTCTGCCGCCCTCATCATTAGAACTGGGCGGTCTGGGCGTTTCCCCCCGCATGATCTGATCTATCTGGTCAGATTCAAGCGTTTCCCAATCCATCAGTGCGTGCGTCATCGCCTCAATGATGTCTTTACGGGATTCGATAATTTGACGTGCCCGGTCGTATTGCTCTCCTATGATACGACTGACCTCATGGTCGACTTGTTCAGCGATCGCATTGCTGAGATTGCGGTGAGTGGTGACATCACGACCAAGAAATACCTCCGAGTCGTTATCCCCATAGACCCTCGGCCCCAGTTCGTCACTCATACCCCATCGCTGTACCATTTTCTGGGCCAGGCCGGTCGCCTGCTCAAAATCATTGGCAGCACCAGTAGTCATCTGCTTCATGAATACTTCCTCGGCAATCCGCCCACCCATCAACACAGCGATCCGGGCAAACAAGTGGTCTCGGTTGTGGCTGTATCGATCTTCCTCCGGCAGTTGCATTGTGACCCCTAAAGCCCGTCCCCGTGGAATGATGGTGACTTTATGAACAGGATCAGTGCGATCTGCAAGCACTTTCGCAACCACCGTATGGCCGGATTCGTGGTACGCCGTATTGAGACGCTCTTCTTCGGGCATCACCAGCGAGCGCCGCTCCACGCCCATAATGACCTTATCTTTAGCCAGTTCGAACTGCTCCATCGTAACCTTCTTGCGATTGGCCCGGGCGGCAAACAACGCGGCCTCGTTTACGAGATTCGCTAAATCCGCTCCTGAAAAACCCGGTGTGCCCCGGGCGATGATCGCGGGGTCTACGTCAGCGTCAATCGGAACTGTGCGCATGTGAACCTTGAGAATGGCCTCTCGCCCCCGGATATCCGGAAGGGGTACGTGCACTTGTCGGTCAAAACGACCAGGTCGCAACAACGCCGGGTCAAGGACGTCAGGACGGTTGGTTGCGGCGATGATGATAACGCCCTCGTTCCCCTCGAATCCATCCATCTCCACCAGAAGCTGATTAAGGGTTTGCTCGCGTTCGTCATGCCCTCCGCCGAGCCCAGCCCCACGCTGGCGTCCAACGGCGTCAATTTCATCAATGAAGATAATGCACGGCGCATTTTTTTTGGCTTGCTCGAACATGTCCCGAACCCGTGACGCGCCGACGCCCACAAACATCTCAACAAAATCGGATCCGGAGATCGTAAAAAATGGAACCTTGGCTTCGCCGGCTATCGCCCGGGCAAGCAAAGTCTTGCCTGTACCGGGGCTGCCGGTCATCAGCACACCGCGAGGAATCCGTCCCCCCAATTTCTGAAAACGTGACGGATCCTGGAGGAATTCAACCAGTTCCCCGACTTCTTCCTTGGCCTCGTCAACTCCCGCGACGTCTTCAAAGGTGACATTGTTCTTGTCTTCGGTGAGCATGCGCGCCTTACTCTTGCCAAAGCTGAGTGCGCCACGACCCCCGCCGCCCTGCATCTGGCGCATAAAGAATATCCAGACACCGATGAGCAGCAATAACGGGAACCAACTGATAAAGATCTGCATCAGCAAGGAAGCTTCTTCCTCTTTTTGTGCTTTTATCGCGATATCGGCTTTCAGCAGGTCATTGACCAATCCTGGATCCCCGGGCGAATACGTGACAAAGCGCTCACCATTGCGCGCTCGGATGTATATAGTGGCGCCGTCGATCGTGACCTGCTCGACCGCACCGCGCTCCACCTCATCCAGGAAGACCGAGTAATCGATCTCTTGCCCATTGCGACTCTGCTGAGGCGCGAAGTTATTGAACACAGCCATCAGGACCATGGCTATTACTAGCCAGAGTACGAGGTTCTTGGTGAGATTATTCATACGTTGGATTATCCCGGTTTCAGCGGGCTATGGGTGGGGTCAGGCGCAGACGAGATGGTCCTTGAGGGTCCAATTCTGCGAGTTTTTGCCGTTGAACACAATTCATCGATCCGTGACTGAAACGCCACCGCCGACAGGATTGCGGGCCACAAGATAAACTTCGGCGCTGCTGGCTCGTGATGCACTGGGTTTTCGAACCTGGGATCTTTGAAAAAGATCCCCAATTTCACTGCGCACAGACGCCGCCTGACTGCCTTCGAAAAACTTCGCCACAAATGCGCCCTTGGGCCCAAGGCGCGAGGCTGCAAACCTGCCTGCCGCGACCACCAAGTCTTCTGTAGCTGCCTGATCCACACTGTGCACACCGGTTAAATTGGGGGCGAGATCCGAAATTACAAGGTCTGGCTCGCGACCGTCGAGGGCCTTATCCAGCACCTCAAGGACCGGGGCGTGCATGAAATCACCTTGAATCTGGATTACACCTGCAATAGGCTGAAAACTCAGGCGGTCAACGGCAATGATAACCCCTTCTGAGCCTACTTTTACTGCCGCATACTGGCTCCAGCTGCCTGGCGCCGCCCCCAGGTCTACTACCACCATGCCGCGGCGAAAAAGGCGGTCCTTCTGATGGAGTTGTTCGAGTTTATAAACTGCCCGTGAACGGTAGGCACTTGCCCGGGCTTTGCGGACATAGGGATCCTTCTCCTGCCGTGCCACCCAGGCACGACTTCGGCTTGTACGTTTAGTACCCATGATTCTCCAATGTTATCCTGTGGCAGAACAAGCCGTATACAGGACCACCCTTTCTATGAAACTAACCGGAAAACAACTTAACCATCTACGCGCACTCGCACACCACCTTAAGCCGATTGTCACGGTCGGCGTTGCCGGGGCGACGCCCGCGGTCAGCGCCGAACTGGAAAACGCGTTAGAGGCCCATGAATTGGTCAAGATACGCCTTCCGTCGTTACCCAAACCTGAAAAAAAGGCGCTACTGGCCAAGCTCTGCCAGGAAACAAACGCTGCCCCGGTGCAACTCATCGGTCGTATCGGTGTGACCTATCGACCCGCCGACGCGATGACGATTGATCTGCCTGAAATGTCTTAGTACCAACTAAGACGTCATTATGGGCTTCATAGTTGTCGCGCTTGGCGTACACCCTGCCTTCCCTCTTGTCGTTGCTGCGAACCGGGATGAGTCCTTCGGCCGGCCGGCTTCGCCACTACACTTGTAGGGCAGTGGCCCACCGATCGCCTGGCTGATGCCCTTTTTGAATTCCTGCGCCATTCGGGCCCCCTGGAACCGCGTGGGGCGGGGCCCATCGTTGAAGATGCGCGAATCCGGCTGCAGATGGATCCTGAACTGTCGCCCCGGCCACCTGGCACCTCATTTCATGCGGCTTGAGATTGCTGTAACTGTGCAGCCACTGCGGCAATACGTTTTCGGCTCAAAAAAAGCTGGAACTTGCGTCCACCCTGGTCATGAAAGACGTAGGCGGCCCGAACACCCGCCAGCAACACGGCACGGACTTGCGGCGGAATCTGAGGCGTCTCCAGATAACGTTGCTCTCCGTGTACCATGATCCTCGGCGAGAGCTTGCTCAGAATTGACTCGTACACTTCAGAGAAAGCGCCGATGGCTCCCTCATCAACCCAATCCTCGATTTCAGGGTCATCCCGTATCGCTAACAAGGCATCGCGCACCTGCTGGCTCGCGACCGGATCCGCTCGCAGATTCTTTTGCAGCCCGATCATGGCGATGGTGTACCGGAGACGCTCGATAGCGGATGGATCGGGTCTTTGCCGGCTAAGTTCTTTAAGCCCGGAGAACACGCCATCCACCCCTCCCAGGACAGCAAC
This sequence comes from Acidiferrobacteraceae bacterium, assembly GCA_002726415.1. Taxonomy (GTDB): domain Bacteria; phylum Pseudomonadota; class Gammaproteobacteria; order Arenicellales; family UBA868; genus UBA868. The sequence goes on from PBSU01000041.1 coordinate 8,136, forward strand.
AGAATTTTCCTGATCCAGACGTACTATCGTCTCCAGGGAACACTGGAAGGGCTCAGCCTCAGCTCGACCCCGTCGCGCCAACTGTTGTACCACTAGCGCACACTGGGCCACACCGGCTAAGGCCAGCACCCGGATTTCAAGCCGGTTCACTCGCCCACCATCCCATCAATGCGCAACTGGCCCGATATCCCGTTAGAAAAAAGGGGCAGCAACCGACCGGCCGTGGTTTCCAGCGCGTACCGGTAGGCCTGGGGGGTCGTATAAAGCCGGACGGGTTGGTCATCACTATATACCTCCATAACCTGCACATCCAATACTTCGCCCTCGTCACCGGCGAAGAGAATATCCAGTGGAGCGGAGACGTTTCGCATATGAAAGGGACGCCTCCCAGAAGAATCAAACACAAAAAGAATCGCCATGATCTGAATCTGCTCGGCGCAGACATTTTGAAATCCCTGTGCGCGGGCAGGCGGACTCTGAGCCAGATAGGCGTCGATCACCTGTTCGCGACCACCGGTTGGCGCGATGATGACCCGGACCAACGGCAGGCCTGCCAACTCGGTTGGTAACGCCACGCAGGCTTGTGCCATAGGTCCGGCAAGCAACCCGGCGAATACCAGCCACCCTGAGAACTTCGACATCACTCCAGCGTATGCACAGACGCATCGATCCTTTGACGCACTTCGTGCGCAACCCGCAAGGCACGAATCCCCTCTTCACCACCCACCAGGGGTGCCCGTCCCCTTTCAACGCATTCCACAAAATCTTCAAGCTCTGCATCGAGCGGTGGACGCGGGGTGACTTGGATCGAGTCCGTGACAATGGGAGCAAAAGCGCCGGGCTCGGGCCGGGGCCCAGGACGGGCGATATCGATCTGCTGATCTTCGAAATTCAAACCCAGATAACAAGCGTTAGCGAAAACCCGAATCCGCCTGAACTTTTTTGCGGAAATCCGGCTGGCGGTGACATTCGCAATCGCCCCGTTTTCGAACTCCAACCGCGCATTGGCAATATCCACATGCTCGGTGACAACTCGGGCGCCCACAGCGGAAATGTAACGCAGTTCTGAGGAGACCAGTGATAACACGATGTCGATATCGTGGATCATCAAATCAGTGACCACGTCCACATCGGTTGCGCGCTCAACAAATTCCCCCAAGCGGTGGACTTCGATGAAACGAGGTCGATCTAATTCCGACACCAAACGGACCACCCCCGCATTAAAACGTTCGAGATGACCAATCTGCAACAAGGTTCCCGTTTTGTTCGCCAGATCGACGATAGCTTGCGCATCGGTAAGCGTGTGGGCCACCGGTTTCTCCAGCAGGACAGGAACGCCCGAACGGAGAAACGGCTCACTGACTTCCCGGTGGACTGAGGTGGGCACTACAATGCTGACTGCATCCACCTGGCCCAGCATAGCATTCGAATCAGGTAAAAATGCGCTGTTGCACTCACGGGCAATCCTTTCCCCGACCTCACCATTCGTGTCCGTAACCCCCACCAAGGTCACATTAGGCATCCGCTGATATATCCGAGCATGGATAGCGCCAAGATAGCCTACCCCGATGACGCCTACCCTACACTGCCCCGACTGCACTAGCGGTCCCACACTTGCCCGACCGGCGCGCAATTACATTTGTGAGCCCGATGTCCGAAAGTTTTTTTCTCCATCAGAATCCTCTTAACCATATTCAATGTCTTCCATTTTGCCCTCATGACGTTGCGTGGCAGACTGGAGTCGCGGCCCCGACCTCAGTAACGTGCGCATTCTGACATTATCGCCAAAAGTTTCACCAAGCAACCCATCCCGTGGAATACCGTTATGGATCGAGCTATTGACCTTCGAAGCGATACCGTCACGCAACCCACGGATGGAATGCGCCAGGCGATGCTCAATGCCCCAGTAGGCGATGACGTTTACGGTGAAGACCCCACCGTGAACCGGCTGGAAGCACGCATGGCCGAAATGCTGGGCCAGGAAGCCGGTCTGTTTGTCACCAGTGGTACCCTGAGTAACCTGTTGGCGATTCTGACGCATTGTCAGCGGGGTGAGGAATATATTGCCGGTGCCCGGGCTCATGCCTATCTCGAGGAGGCAGGTGGAGGGGCAGTGCTGGCGAGCGTGCAGCCCCAACCGGTAGAGAACGAACCCGACGGCACCTTGGATCTAGACAAGGTTGTTGCGGTGATAAAACCTGACGACTTCCATTTTGCGGTCACTCGACTGCTTTGCCTGGAAAATACCTTTTTTGGCATTCCGTTACCACTTCACTACCTCACGAACGTCCAAGTCCTGGGCCGGCAACACGATTTACGCACGCACCTGGACGGCGCCCGAGTATTCAACGCCGCGGTTCGTGGTGATGTCCCGGTCTCGACCATCACTTCTGGATTCCAGTCGGTATCCGCTTGCCTGTCCAAGGGCCTGGGCGCACCCGTTGGCAGTGTCCTGACGGGCAGCCGCGAATTTATCGCTCAGGCCAGGCGCTGGCGAAAGATGTTGGGAGGCGCAGCCCGCCAGGTCGGAGTTCTGGCCGCGGCTGGGTCATATGCCCTTGATCACCATATCAGCCGCCTTAGTGATGATCACGAACAGGCAGAACGACTGGCTGAGTTGCTTGCTACGGTGGATGAAGCCAAAGTGCACGAAACCCCTCAGCGAACCAATATGGTCTTTGTATCTTTCCCCTCTGATCAACTTACCGACCTGCGTGACCACCTTAAGGAACGCGGGATCCTGATCACGGCGAAAGAAAATCCAGTGCGATTTGTCACTCACCTCGATGTCGCGCCAACAGACATCGAACTCACAGTGCAGGCGATTAAGAATTATTTCCGCACGGGGGGCGCTTAAGGTCTATTTCAGGATCACTTCAGGCGGCTTGGACCTGGCGTTTCAAGGGCGTCTCAAGTGCTTCCCATTTTGGCGCCAACTCCGACAGTGCTTTATCAAAGGCGCCCTGGCGGACCGGACCAAAACCGCGCACCTGCAATGGCCATCGCGCAATATCGAGCGCGGCATCAAGGTTCTCCGTCTCAATACCGATCGTGAGTAAACGTTCCAGCGTCTTTTCAAATTCGACCTGCATCTGCTGGGTGAGACGACGTTCCGCTGAGTACCTGAATGGATCGCACCAGCGGCCCCGTAAAGATTTAACGCGCCTAAGCAAGTGAAACAGCACAAAGATCCAGGAACCAAAAGTCACTTTGGCAGGTCTGCCCGTCGCCGGATCGAGGCGCGAAAAAAACAGGGGTGGTGCCAGATGTACCTTTAACCGGTAACTGCCGGTGAATTCTCCGGCCAGTGCTTCACGAAATTCGGGGCGGGTGTAGAGTCGAGCGACTTCATATTCGTCTTTTTCATATAAGACCTGAAATCCGCTTTCTGCGACAACGGCACGTAACCGGGACACGACGCGCGGGCTGGCCTGGTCGCGTACGCGATCCAACCACCCCCGCAGTACCGCGACCGCATTGGATCCATGAGACTGGCTCAATATGTCGGTTAGAAACGATACCCTCGTATCGGCCCGCTCATTGGAAGCAGTTCTAACCGCGTGGGGTGCAAGGCCCAACTCATGACCCACACCGTCTGGATCAAAGGCAAAGGCCCGCCCCAGCTGGAGTGCCTGTTTGTTCATTTCAACTGATTGCCCGTTGATCTCGATAGCCCGCTCTAAAGCGTCAGGGGGGATCGGTAACACCCCTAACTGCTGGGCGTAACCCAGCATGATCATGTTAGCTACGATCACCTCCCCAAATGCCACTTTGGCAAGCTCGGTCGCGGGCAACGTCCGAAGGATCCCCGATGGTACCGCTTCACGGACCGACTCCAACAGAGCATCGACAGGAAAAATCTGATCGGGATTGTGAATAAACTCACCTGACATCATCTGGTGGGTATTGATCGCACAGGTGGTTCGCGGATTCAGTTTTTTTCTCGTCGATGCCGCAGCACTGGTCACCAGGTCACACCCCAGAAGCAGATCGCCTCCCCCATCCGCGACGTGCGTCGCACTGATATCCTCAGGCGTTGGAGCGAGGATGATATGGCTCGTCACCGCCCCACCCTTTTGCGCCAATCCTGCCATATCAAGCACCGAGCACCCCAGATGGGCGAGATGGGCCGCCATGCCAATGATCGCGCCGGTCGTCACGACTCCGGTGCCGCCCACACCGGTGAGCACAATGCTGTATTGCGCTCGAAGTAGCGGTATTTCCGGATTGGGTAATTTTTTTTGTGGGTCCAGACTAATACCGGAACCACCCGACCCCTGCCGCCGCTGCCCCCCCACAACGGAAACAAAGCTGGGGCAAAACCCCTTCTGGCATGAAAAATCCAGGTTACAGGCAGACTGGTCTATAGCCCGCTTTCGGCCCAGATCGGTTTCGACCGGTACCAGCGCAACGCAGTTGGATTGCGCACCGCAATCCCCACAACCCTCACAGACCGCCTGATTGATAAACAGTCGTTGTGCCGGAATACTCATCGACCCACGGCGGCGGCGGCGGCGTTTTTCGGCAGCGCAGGTCTGGTCATAAATGATCACCGATGTACCGGGCACTTCACGAAACTCGCGTTGCACCTGTGCCAGCGCATCACGGTGGTATACGCTCACGCCAGGGGCCCAGTCTGCGTTCGAGGCATACTGCCCAGGATCATCTGTGACTACGGCGATCCGTGTCACTCCTTCTGCATGAACCTGACGGGAGACCCTGGGCACATCCATGGGACCATCCACCGATTGACCACCGGTCATCGCTACCGCATCGTTGTAGAGAATCTTGTAAGTAATGTTGACTCGCGCTCCGACGCAGGCACGAATGGCCAGCAATCCGGAATGAAAATACGTGCCATCGCCGATATTCTGGAACACATGATCGGTCTTACTGAATGGGCTCTCCCCGATCCAACTCGCGCCTTCACCTCCCATCTGAGTAAAGGTCGCCGTATCTCGATCCATCCACTGCGCCATGTAATGGCAACCGATTCCGGCCAAGGCTCGGGATCCCACGGGAATGATGGTAGAGGTGTTATGCGGGCACCCGGCACAAAAATAAGGGGTGCGCACCATCGGTGGATCTGCAACTTGATCCTGGCGGGTACGCTTCCCAAGCGCCGCGAGTGCTCCCGCCAGATTTTCATCATTGCTGTAGTCTGTGAGCCGCTCACCGATCGCTATAGCGATCTGCGATGCGTCGAGCCGACCGTAAACAGGAAATAACGGCTCTCCCGTCTCGTTGTATTTACCCACGACTTCGGGTGCCTCCGTTGCACCGTATAAGATACACCGCACCTGGTCTTCAATCAGACCGCGCTTCTCTTCCACCACAATCAGCTTACGCGTCCCTCGTACGAAAGACCTGATTCCAGGCTGTGACAGCGGCCATGGCATTCCCACCTTGTAGAGCTTGAGGCCGAAACTACACGCCTGTTGCGCTCCAATGCCCAATTCGAGCAATGCCCGGCGTACGTCTAAATAGGACTTTCCGGTGGAAATGACGCCCAAAGGTGCCTCACTGTCTCCCAGGACCTGCTCATCGAGCGGGTTGGACTGCGTAAACGCGGCCACAGCGGGCAGTTTGAACTGGTGCAGGCGAACTTCCTGTGCCTGGGGGGTATCTGGCCAACGCAGATTCACACCTGGCGGGGGAAACTGAAAATCTCTCGGTGGGATAGTGCAGATGCGATCGGGCGAACTTGAAACGGAGGCAGATGCCTCAATCGTATCGTGGACACTTTTCAATCCAACCCAGCACCCGGAGAAACGCGACAGTGCCCAACCGTAAAGTCCAAAGTCCAGTATGTCCTGAACGCCCGCGGGATTCAGGACAGGAATAAAAGTATTGACCAGCGAGTACTCGCTCTGGTGCGCCGTAGTGGAGGACTCACAGGCATGGTCATCCCCCATCAATACCAATACCCCCCCATGTGCGCTACTTCCCGCCAGGTTGCCATGGCGCAAAGGATCGCCGGAGCGGTCCACCCCTGGCCCCTTGGCATACCACATGGCATACACCCCGTCATTAAGCCCATCGCCCGTCAGGCCCGCCTGTTGGGTACCCCAGACTGCCGTTGCCGCAAGATCTTCGTTGACCGCGGGATGAAAGCGCACGCCCCCAGCCGCGAGAGCATCACTGGCCAATGCCAGTTGCTGGTCCAACGCCCCCAGGGGTGAACCGCGATAACCAGTGACATAGCCGGCCGTATTCAGGCCCGCACGGCGGTCTGCCTGACCTTGCAACAAAAGCAAACGCACCAGCGCCTGAATGCCGGTAACAAAGACCTGCCCAGACTCAAGAAGGTACTTATCCTCCAGAGCGACTTGCCTGAGCTCCACTACCTTCCCCTTTTCAGTTTGAGGCGCTTGACGCCTGCGTGAGTCAGTCATCCTACCAGTTGTGCAAATTTTCATCTATCTGCTAATCCGTCCGGACAAAGCGTATCGCCCGGTAGATCGGGTCGAAGACGGTCGGGTAGACCGGGCAGAACCCATCAGCCCTTCTTTACCGCTAGGTTTGACTGAGCGGGCCATAAAGCGATAGGTCTGTTCGTATCCCAGGAATAGATCTGGCTCACAGCCAGGAAAATTGATTTTCGCCATCCCAGGTTGGTGCTATATTCGCGCGAACAAGGAGGGGTAGCATGGATCCAATTACAGCTCGCGAGTTCGTCGTCCGAACATCCGCCGTGCGCCGCTACGGTTTTCTCCTATTGCCAGATTTCACCATGATGGCATTTGCCGCCGCAGTGGAACCCCTGCGTACCGCCAATCGCGCGTCGGATACCGAGTTGTACCAGTTTCCCCTGTACACGCTGGATGGGGCACCCGGCCGCGCCAGTAACGGCCTGACCGTTAGCCCGGTGCAACCCTTGAGTGGAAAGGAATCGCTGGATGCGCTCTTCGTCTGCGCCGGTATCGACCTGCACTCGGTGGACCCAGAACTTATTCGAGAGCGCCTGAAGCCTTTCGTCAAACGGCAAATCGCCATCGGCAGCATCTGCACTGCCACTTACCACCTCGCGCGCGCCGGACTGCTCGATGGCTACCGGTGCACCCTGCACTGGGAAAACATTCCTGATATGCACGACGAGTTTCCTCATCTGGTAGTGTCTTCCGGGTTGTTTGAATTGGACCGTGATCGCTACACATGCTCCGGCGGAACAGCGCCGATGGATATGATGCTCACCCTGATAAGCCAGGAGCGCGGTCGCGAGCTTTCAGATCGTGTTTCCGAGGGGCTTCTGTGCGAACGCATCCGTGACGGCTCCGACCGTCAACGGATGCCGCTGCGACTACGGCTGGGCTCAAGCCAGCCAAAACTGGTAGAAGCCGTTGAGCTTATGGAATCAAATATCGAGGAGCCGATGACCCTCGATGAACTGGCAACCCATGTTGGAATATCACGTCGGCAACTCGAACGTTTGTTCCAGAAGCATCTGCAGTGCGTACCAACCCGCTACTACCTCGAAATCCGCCTGCGCCGCGCTCGTCAACTGTTGTTACGCACCCCACGCTCTATCGTGGACATTGCTTTTGCCTGCGGCTTTGTCTCCGCACCCCACTTCAGCAAATGCTACCGGGACTTTTTTGGCATCCCACCCCGTGAGGAGCGGCTACCCCGATCCGATGATTCTGGCGCTGGCGCTGTCACAGAGGTGCCGGCTCCAGTACGCGCCATGCCACCCACCCCGGCACCGCAACATCGCTAAACAACCCATCATCAACGCGCGAACCTTAATCGTCGCCCGAGCGCAACGAAGCGAAGAAATCTTCCAGTAAAGCCCTGCATTCGTGCAGCAGAACGCTGGCGGTCAGTTGGCACTGGTGATTAGCCAGAGGGCTTTGCAACAGATTTACGGTACTGCCGGCAGCACCCGCTTTATCATCCCGCGCCCCAAATACCACCCTAGCCAATCGCGCTTGAATAATGGCACCAGCACACATCAGGCAGGGCTCCAACGTCACGTACAGTGTCGCCCCGGGCAGACGATAGTTTCCCATACTCCGACAGGCTGCCCGTAACGCAGAGATTTCAGCGTGCGCGGTAGGGTCATGAGAGGCTACCGGATGGTTATGGCCCGCCCCGATCAATTTCCCGTTCGCGATGATCACCGCCCCAACCGGAACCTCGTTATGCTGGGCTGCGATCCGTGCCTGGGTCAGCGCCTCGCGCATCCAGCGTTCGTCCTCTGCCGGGCCGCGGCGATCGTTCATTCTCACTCAATAGTCCGTGACTTGTAATCCTTTGTTTACACAACCATTTTTCCGGCTTTGTCACTAGTTTGTAGCTTTTCTTTCTTTTTTAGATTCAATATCACTCCTATTAACAAAACCCCGAAGAAAGCTGTCGTCAGCACACTCTTAGCAATAGTCATCGAGCTTGCAAAGGAAATACTTACTTCTGACACGTTTGGGTAAGAGGTAAGAATGCTAGCAATAAATATATTTTCGAGGTAGTCAAAGAGCCCTGCGGCGACAGGAATATAACTACAGTAAAATAATTTAGAGTTCGTCTTCTGAGTTTTTAGTAAAAGCCAAGTTAAGAGCAAGCTGCAGGACCCGGCAAACAACCCCGGATAAACAAAATCTAACGGCATTTGCCTGTATAGATACTCCCCCCTACCGTCACTACCCAAGGTATCAAGCAGTTTGATTGCGTATTCAAACGAATATCCTGTGGGTGACAAATCAAATAGATTTATTCCTGGTGCATATGCTGAGACTCGAGGAATTGTATATAGCAGCATTGCGAAATATACAATCATTGCTGGAATAATGACCGCAAGCACCACTTTGCCAGTTGATACCCGCTGCATAAAGGATAAAGCTTTCATATGTTCGCTTTATTCCCACTCAATTGTTTTCCGTCTGTAACATATAGATTCTATTGATGAAATAAAATATACGTTGAAAGTATGTTGAACTTACTATCGGATATCTTGATCCATTTCTACCTTCTATTCCATCTAACATATTGATTCAATTACTTTTCCTTACTATTTCCTCTATTTGAATCCGTAACTTTGTTGAACGATTCATAGGATCGTCTGTATCAGTAGATTTTGACATAGTGTTAGTCAGTATCTACTTGATCAGA
>PBSU01000042.1 GCA_002726415.1 Acidiferrobacteraceae bacterium
ATCGTTCTCTATTCAACATTCCTTTTGATACTCATGCTCACTGGATCAGGGCTTCACCGACGAACCCATTACTTTCTCATGCGCGCAGCAATAGCTTTGACGTCTATCGGGATCATGGCAGGCAAGCGTATTTTGTGGGCAACCGCCAAGCCAGCCAGGTCGAACTGACTGACCTTTACAAAACCGATGCTTTGTTCAACGCAAGAATCAAAAACTCTGCCCTGAGCCCGGAAACTGGATCTGACGACAATGCCCGTACCGCCCTGGGCGATGATTTTTTTGAACGCCCCTGGGGATATACCGTTGCCTGTGAGTATGGCGTATGGGACATGGCGCAAGACTCCAAAGACTGGTCACCCAAAAGCTGGTGGAACAGCCTGGACGCGACAAACTGGTTCTGCGCCCAAGGCTATGGTTCAGTTGTAGCCCACTATGGCCGGGATGTCCCGGTCAAACTGCGAGTGGCCGCCCTAGAGATTGACTGGAGCGGGGATCATATCAAGGTAACAACCTCAGCTGGAACCATAAGAGCACGTGCTGCGATATTGACAGTGTCCGCAGGCGTTCTCGCTGCTGAGCGCATCAAGTTTACCCCTGTCCTGCCGATTGAAAAACGCGAAGCCATCAATGATATTGATATGGCGGTCATGAACTACATCGGACTTCTGTTTAATGATGATATCTTTGGCTTTGGCCCCGATACCTATGTCTACCAACAACAGGTCGATGAAACCGGCGTGGGGTATCTGACCAACACCCACCATTCGAATCTGACTTATGGCTATGTGGGAGGAAGCCAGGCAAAAGCATTGGAGCAGGAATCCATGGAGACGGTTATTAACTATGGACTGGACGGACTCAAAATTATGCTGGGTAATAATATCGAAAAGAATTTCATAAAGGGTTTTGCCACAGCCTGCGGCAAGATTCCCTTTTTTGATGGCGCCTACTCAAGTGTCAAGCCGGGCAAGTCTTCTGCCCGTGCCGCTCTCCGCCGGGCTGTCGCAGAGAGGCTCTTTTTCTCAGGCGAAGCCACCCACGCAGTACAGGCGAGTACCGTCAATGGGGGGCTGGAAAGCGGCCGAGAGGCAGCGACCCGGGCTATAGCCTATCTGAGAAAAACGACCTAAAAAGCCCACCGCGCAAACTTGTGATCCAGGACCGCCGGCCAGTATTCACATGTTGTGTGTAAGTAGAGTGCTTTAATCGGTTAAGCGCCGTAGACGAAACCAGGCGAAGTTCTGTGCCTTGCCGGCCGGGGTAAGATGGCATTCTCGCCTTTGCTCCTGCAACACAAATTGCGAACCCAGAACCTCCAGCAACGCAGAGGCATCGTATTGCACGATGTCAAGGCCACTGCATCGTTTTGGCCCATCGACTGCAAAGGTGCCGATGATCAGGTGCCCCCCGGGTCGCAGGCTTTGCTCCAGTACCTTACAGTAAGCCTGGCGCTGAGCGCTGCGGGTCAGAAAATGAAACACCGCCCGGTCGTGCCAAAGCTCAAATTGCTGATCAGACTGGAACTGCGTGATATCACTTGTGTGCCATCTGACCTGATCTGCCAGATCGCCCAGACGCTGCTGAGAGACCGCCAACGCACGCGCTGCAATATCCAGAACCTGAATATTCCCAAAACCATGGGCCAGCAAACGATCGACCAAAATGCTGGCGCCACCACCGACATCCAGTATCCTTGCGTCCAGCGGTATGTCAGTCTCGTTGATCAGCGATAAAGAGAGCGTGGGCTCTGCCTGGTACCAACTGACCTCACCCGCCGGGCGATCTCGATAGACACTCTGCCAGTGCGCCTGCCTGTCGTTTTCAGATTTGCTCATTGACCTCGCCTCACCTGTCTTTTTGAGGAATCACCACCTGATCCGATTCCGATCGACTGAGCCACAAGCATATCAACACCCACAAGAAAACGCCCTGTTATTTATCAGCAATCCGTGCCAGATTCAGTCCGGGTATCGAGCGAACAAATAAACCGGATAAGATGATCCGCAACGATCTCCCCTGCCTCGAGAAGGAGTGAATGCTTGTAGCCAGGCAGAATAACCAACTCAGAATCAGCCAGTGCGGTATCGATCTGACGGTTTAATCGGGGGTTGCACCCACCATCATTTTCTCCGGTGAGGACCAGACAGGGGGCTGTCACTTTATGTAACCAGGATGCCATTTCCGTCGTGGCATAAATTTGAAATACATTTAGAAAAACCTCAGGGTCGGTATCGAGTACCTGCTGCAAACGCTGCTCAACTACGCCTGGATAATCACAGATGAAGTCATCGGTAAACCATCGGTCGGTCAATGTTGGCAAAACTTGAGCAATGCCGTCTTTTTCCATCGCACTGACCACCGCACCCACCTTGGCAAGATCATCTGGAGTACGAAACGCCGCCGTTGACAACAGCCCCACTGAAAGTACCCGGTGCGGGTAATTCAGTGCATAGGCCGGGCCAATCATGCCGCCTAGTGAATGGCCTGCAAAATGGGCCTGCTCAAAACCGCTTTGTCGGCGCACCTGCTCCAGATCCTCAACCAGACGATCAAGCGTAAGTCGATTGACCGGTAAAGGCGACTGGCCATGACCCCGTAGATCATAGGTCACCACCGTAAAATGCGCCGCCAGCGCTGGCATGGCCTTATCCCAGGTCTGGCGCGATGCACCAATACCATGGATCAGAAACAGGGGCGGACCCTGTCCCGTGATACTGAAACTGCAGGTACCCTCGGCAGTCATGTCACGCTAACCTGCCGGCGTTTTATCCGAAAAAAGCTCTCCTCCCTGCGCCCAGTCACTTTTCTCAACATCCGTGAGGATCACATCGACCGCATCGGGCGTACTGCCTGCGGTTTGCACAAAGGCATCGGTCAGAGCGCGCACCAGATTGCGTTTTTGCTCAGATGTACGACCGGAGAACATCTGTACCTGAATCAGGGGCATAGGGTTACCTCCTAGCTGTTATGGGATGTTTGCATCACGCAGTTTTCTATTGCCCCTTTCACCAGGGCAGCGAATAAGTCTTCACCGTGGTATAGCTCTTCATGGCTTCGATCACACCCTCCTTGTAACCCAGGCCCGAATCCTTGATGCCACCAAAGGGCGACATCTCGATTCGGTAGCCCGGCACCTCCCAGATGTTCACCGTGCCCGTTTTGAGCTCAGAGACAAAACGGGTGATGTAATCCCAGCGATTGGTACAAACGCCGGTCGATAAGCCAAATGCCGTGCCGTTATCGACGGCAATAGCATCATCGATATCACGTACGCGGATAACCGGTATGGGCGGTCCGAATGTCTCCTCAACCACCAGTTCGGCATCCCGCGGGACCCGATCAAGCACGGTCGGAGAATAAAGCGCACCCTGTCGCTCGTTCCCATAGATCAGCTCGGCACCCAGGCCCATGGCCTCAGTCACGCGCTTCTCAAAAGATTCAGCCGCGGCCTCGTTGATCACCGTGCCCATGTCGGTATCAAGCGACATGGGATCACCATAACGGATCTTGCGCGCCTGTTCTGCGATTAGCGGCACAAACTCATCGGCAATGCTGTCGACACACAGTACCCGCTTTACCGCGGTGCACCGCTGGCCCGAATTTTTGGTAGCCCCCTGCACGGCCATGATCGCGGCCTTTTCCAGATCTGCATCTTCCATGACGATAAGAGATGAGTTTCCGCCCAACTCGAGCACCGTGCGGCGATAGCCTGCATGGTTGGCGATATGCTTACCCACCGCAACTCCCCCCGTGAACGTAATCAGTTCCGCGTTGGGGTTAGTAATCATCTCCTCGCCGATCTCCCCGGGCAACCCGGTCACAACAGAGAACATCTCCGGGGGTAACCCTGCCTCGTAGAGAGTATCCGCCAGCAGTAGCGCCGTAAGCGGGGTCAGTTCGGTGGGTTTACACACCATGCAGTTGTTGGTTGCAATAGCCGGAGCCACCTTGTGTGCCACCATATTCATGGGATGATTAAACGGTGTAATAGCTGAAATCGCCTTGAGCGGGTCACGCTGCGTATAAATACGCCGCTGTTTACCATGGGGCGTCAGATCACAGGAGAAAATCTCACCATCGTCGATAATGCATAACTGCCCGGCCAGACTGAACACATCAAAAGCCCGGCCGACCTCGTATAAAGAGTCCTGCTTGGAAATTCCGAGTTCGGCCGTGATGAGATCAGAGATGGCCTCTCGGCGTGACGTGAGAATTTCGGCTGTGCGCACCAGGATCTGCTGGCGCTCGTAGCGCGTGAGTGTCGGCGTATAGGATGCCGCAATGTCGAAGGCTCGCGCCACATCCTCCCGACGAGCGCAGGGCACCGTACCTACGATACTATTATCCCAGGGGTTAAAGACCTCAATACGCTCATCGCGGTCGGTTTTCTCACCGGCGATACGCAGCGTCTCGTGGATTGGCGCAGCTTTACTGGCAACAGCACGGGTCATGATGAAATCTCCTGGGCATGATTCAACGCGTGGTCAAAAATATCGAAGTTTCGGCAATCTTCAGTTTCAATATCGAGTCGGCGATTGAGAATAAATGGCACACGTTGCTCGGACAACCCGCCATGGGAACGCAACGGCTCCTTGAGCCCTGATAGATCATGCTTTTCTGGCGCACTGCCCAGGACGTGGTCACAGGAGCTAATGACAACGAGATCGCCAACACGATCAGCCGGTAGATCGAATGTGGCGCAGGCATCCTCGCGTGTAAGCACGGTTTCAACACCTGCCTCGCCAGAGAGAGCGCCTACCACGGCGGATCGATCCACATCAGGTGCCAGATAAATGGTCGCATAACCGCCCAGTGCGCCGTGATGTACAACATAGGGGTCGGTGATGGGAAGGATCACTCTGAAATCACTTACCCCCATCCGCTGGAGCAAGGGCTCAAGGTAGATCACGTTGGGCTCTCCCGCAGCGTTATGTTTGGCCTTCATTCCATGATCGGCCGTCAGTGCAATGGTCGCACCCATACCATCCAACTGCGCCAGATATCGATCCATCATGGCATAGAAGGCATTGGCAACTGGCGCCCCGGGGGCATGCTTATGTTGGATGTAGTCTGTGGTCGACAGGTACATGATGTCCGGGCGAAGCGATTTCATCAGCACTACACCGGCCGCAAACACAAACTCAGAGAGTTCAGCGCTGTAAACATCAGGCACGGGCATGCCGACTCGGTCAACGACGCCCTCGATGCCATGCTCGGCCAGGGTCGCCTGGTCCGCGTGCTCAGATGAGAAGCATATGGCGCTACCGCCGTTGATATCCAGCCCAACACCGAGCAGCCGGCGCAGCTTATCTTTCGCCGTAATCACCGCCACCGTTGCACCAGCCTGATTGAATCCCGCCAGGATGGTGGGTACCCGTAACAACGCCGGGTCATTCATCATGACTTCGGTATCGTTCTGCGAATCGTAGTAAAAATTGCCGCAGATGCCATGCAATGCTGGAGGCCTTCCAGTCACGATAGAGAGATTATTGGGGTTGGTGAAACTGGGGACGACACAGTTCGCATACCCAAAAGTACCTCGTTCGCGTGCCGACGCCAGAAAGGGCATCTCTCCCACTTCGATTGCGCGCTCTATATAGCCCCCGTTGTCTGAGTCCGCACCTCCCGGTTCTGACCCATCAACACACACGACCACGATCGGATTTTTTGGCCAGGCATAGTCACGGCCATTCACACTTATTACTTTTTCTTGCATATCTTGTTTTGTTTCCAATTGAACGGCTTTTGTATGATCTGCCAGGTGATACTGCTAGCCTGCTGTCGGGCTCCCAGACGCAACACCCATCTCACCCATAACCTCACGTACCGCGTTCAGCGCCCCGCGCATATGATTCGCATCGAGTCGACCGATACAACCCATCCGAAAGCTCTCGGCAATCGTCAACTTGCCCGGATAGATGATATACCCCCGGTCACTCAGTCCATCGTAAAAAAGTTGGAAATCAAACGCAGCATCGGCGGGCATCCTGAAGGTCACAATGATGGGAGCCTGCAGTTCATCCGGCAGCAACGTCTCAAAGCCCAGTTCGCGCATACCCGTCACCAGCAGATTACAATTGGCGCGGTAACGGCCACCCCGCCCTGATACTCCGCCTTCCTCATCAAACTCCCGCAAAGCCTGATCAAAGGCAAGAATACAGTGCGTGGGGGGAGTGAACCGCCACTGCCCGTTTGCCTCTAGGCCCCTCCATTGCTGGTAAAGATCAAGACAAAGGCTGTCTGAGTTACCCTGGGTCGCCTCCAGGGCATCTTTAGCGGCAAGACAGAAACCCATCCCCGGGGCGCCCTCCAGACACTTGTTGCTTGAGGCTACCAGCGCGTCAAACCGGATGCGCCGGGAAGACACGGGAAGTGCCCCGAACGCACTCATCGAATCAATCAATAATGCCCGGTCCGCTGCTGCCACCACCGCACCCACCTCCTCAATCGGATTGAGGATGCCAGTCGTGGTCTCACAGTGCACTACGGCGACGTGACTGATCGAAGCATCAGCCGTTAAACGCTCTGCTACTGCCGAGGAATCAACCGGTTCATCTTCTGCCCATATCAACGATTCGGCTGAAAGACCGTGGTACGCACAGATCGACTCCATACGTTGTCCATAGGCCCCGTTCACGAGGATCAGTACTTTGCCCTCTGAGGGGACAAAATTACTGAGCATGGCCTCGACCACAAAGGTGCCACTACCCTGAAGCGGTACGCAGGCATGGCTATCCGCGCCATCGACAAGATCTACAAGGCGTGAGCGAACCCTGTGGTTAATGTCAATAAAACGCTGATCGCGCGAGCCATAATCATGAAGCATGGCCTCCTTGACCGTACGCGAAGTGGTTAGGGGCCCGGGCGTCAACAGCCAGGGATCTTGATCTGCTGTGGTCGATTCACTCACCTGTTATGGCTCCGGATGCAAAAGATGGGGCGTTATACCTGATCACACCTTAAACGTCGACTCAGAGTTGACTCTGACTCGCGATCATAGGAAACAGCCACACATTTTATGGCTAATCTACAGAAACAATCCGTAATTCTGGCAGCCGCGCTACACTGCGATTCTGGCTGGGTGTGTAAACAATGGCATGACATCCTCCGAAAAAGCCTGTAAGGCATCGTGGGTACGCTCCGGGTCTGAGCCGAAGTTCGGGCTGAGGATAACCCGGTCTATCCCCAGCTCGGCGTAGGGTGCCAATTTATCTATCATCTCCTCTCGCGTGCATATCAGAAGACTCTCTGCCAGATCCTCCATGCTTTGCGTGCGGGGTAACGGACGGATCATTCCCGCGTCGACCAGGCCCGGGCCCGTGTAAACATTGTCGAACCGGCTGTAATAGGCATAGGCTTCGCGGATCCGCTCCTGTTTTTCCGCCTCGGTACTGGCCAGGAATGCGACCCGGGAGAGACTCAAGGTGAGGTCGCGGCCCTTTTGGCCCATGTCCTGCTTGGCTTCCTTGAACGCGCAGACCTGATTCACAAGCATCTGGTGACCACCTGCCAACGGAGTGGTCTGAATATGAAACCCTCTTTGGGTACAGTGATAAATACCCTCTGGATTCATGACTGCCATGACAATGGGAGGACCACCCGGGCGGATCGGACGCGGCATGATGGTCAGTGGATCGAACTGATAATACTCGCCATCCCAACTGACTTCTTCTTCGGCCAAAAGTGCCTGTAATACGTTCAATGACTCGTCGAACCGGGCCCGGGTCTCATCCATGGGTACGCCCAGACGTTCCATCTCGTATTTAAATGCGCCACGACCTACTCCCAGCAACAGCCGGCCTTCGGTGAATATATCGGCGACCACCACTTCTCCGGCGTAGACACGCATATCGTGCAGCGGCAATACCACGACAGAGGTCATGATCTTAATGCGCTTGGTGTGGGCCGCGATCTTGACGGCAAACTGAAGGGGCGCCGGCATCATCAAGCAGTTGATAAGATGGTGCTCGGTAATCGACACCGCATCAAAACCGGACTGATCTGCCAGGATCGCCTGATCAAGCATGTCCCGATAAACCTTGTCCCCGCCGTACTCCTTATCCGGGTAGTCGGCAGACAGTTGGATGCTGAAATCCACTTGGCTCTAACCTACTGATTTTTTCGAAAGTGGCGGCTCATCGCCGAAAAGGGTCGCCAGCCTCAGATACCCTGTATGCCTTAGACCGTCCCATCCAAGGTACCCAG
This sequence comes from Acidiferrobacteraceae bacterium, assembly GCA_002726415.1. Lineage (GTDB taxonomy): Bacteria > Pseudomonadota > Gammaproteobacteria > Arenicellales > UBA868 > UBA868. Next base: position 8,206 of record PBSU01000042.1, read on the forward strand.
AAGCTGATAAAGGTCCGGTCGCCGATCGCGGAACAGACCCCACTCCAAGCGCTGAGCACGCAGGACATCTAGATCGAACCGGGCAGTGATCACCTCCTGGTCATCTTCACTGGCCTGAGCGCAGATCTCCCCTTCGGGGCCGGCGATAAAAGAACTTCCGTAGAAATTCATGGTGTCCTCATCCCAGATTTCTTTGCCGATACGATTGCTTGCAGCCAATGCGACCACATTCGCGGCAGCATGTCCTTGCATAACGCGGGTCCAGTGGGCACGTGAATTAATCTCCGGTGCCCTGGGCTCGCAGCCAATTGCAGTGGGGTAGAGCAGAATCTCGGCTCCCATCAGAGCCATGGCGCGCGCGGCCTCAGGAAACCACTGATCCCAACAGATGCCAACTCCGATACAGCCTGCCGCCGTATCCCAGACTCGAAAACCGGTATCGCCCGGGCTGAAGTAGAACTTCTCCTGGTACCCAATCGCATCCGGGATATGGCTCTTGCGGTATTTTCCTAAAACCGACCCATCCGCATCGATCATAGCCACAGCATTAAATAAGGCCATATTAGCTCTTTCAAAAAAACTCACCGGCATAACCACTTGCAATTCTCGGGCGAGATCCTGCATGCGGGCGATCACCGGGTGGGCTTCCATCGGCTGCGCCAGTTCCCGGTACTCGTTTTTTTGCTCAGCGCAGAAATACGGGGTCTGGAATAATTCCTGTATTAAGACCACGTGTGCGCCCTGACCCGCCGCCTGGCGTACCAGGGCCTCTGCACGGTCCACGTTGGCATCGATATCCCAGCTGCAGGCCATCTGGGTGGCGGCGATAACGACTTCTCTCATCGCAATAACGGGCAAAGGTCCATCGGGTTAGGGGTGGCTGGCAACAATCTGATCAGCCGGTCCAGATGTTCTCACGTACCAACTCATCCATGGTTGCCTCTATGCTCGATTTCAGAATACCCACCATGGTATCAATCTGTTCCCGGTCCAGTATCAGCGGCGGCGACATGACATTAAGATGGGCAATAGGTCGCACTATCAGCCCGCGCTCCTGGCAATGGCGGGCAATACGGCTGCCAATCCCCACTTCGTCCGCAAACAGAGCTTTGGTCTGTCTATCCGCCACATTCTCTATACACATCATGAAGTGACTGCCGCGCACGTCACCGACAATCGGGTAATCGTGTAACGTCTGTAACTGGGATTCAAAATAAGGACCCACTTCCCGGACATGGCCACAGAGATCCTCACGCTCCATGATCTCGATATTTTTTACCCCGGCCGCACAAACCACTGGATGGCCCGAGTAGGTAAAGCCATGGGTAAACATCGCACCTTCTGACTGAGGCACGCTGATGACATCATAGATTTTTTCTGAGAGGATGGTCGCCGACAATGGCAGGTAACCCGAAGAGATTCCCTTAGCGCAGGTAATCACATCCGGCACCAGATCAAAAACCGACTCGGATGCAAAAAAGTGTCCCAGCCGCCCGAAGGCCGTCACCACTTCATCGGAGATATAGAGCACATCGTATTTATCACAGACTTCACGGGTACGCCGGTGATATCCCGCTGGCGGCACGATAACACCTCCCGCGCCCATAATCGGCTCGGCAATAAAACAGGCGACATTCTCCGGCCCCAGTTCCAGAATCTTGTTCTCCAGGTCGGCCACCTTCTCGGTGCAGAACGCCTCTTCGCTCATACCCTCGGGCCGACGGTAGGTGTTGGGTGCCGGAATGTGATGCACCAGATCCGGCGCCAGATCGAAGCCCTGGTGATCAAACGTCACGCCCGTCATGGACATCGCAAGGTACGTGCTGCCGTGATAGCCATCGGTTCTCGCAATAATCTTCTTTTTACTGGGCTGGCCGAGACGATTGAAATAATAGTGAATGATGCGTACCGCCGAGTCATTGGCCATGGACCCGCCGGTACCGAAGAAAACGTGATTCAATGACCCGGGAGTCAACTCCGCGAGCTTGGCAGCCAACGTGGCGGCAGGCGGCGTCGTCAGGTGATTAAAAGTCGAGTAGTAGGGAATCTGGCGCACCTGATCTGCAATCGCCTGGGCCATCTCCTCGTTACCATAACCGATGTTGACACACCACAAGCCACCGATGCCGTCAATAAAACGGTTGCCGTCTGAGTCGAATACGTAGGCCCCGTCCGAGTGCGACATCACCAGGGAGCCCTCGTTCTTAAAAGAGGCAAAATCTGTCCAGGGATGAATATTGTGGTCCCGATCCTTTCGCCACAGATCTTGGGTGTCATACTGGGTTGCAGGTGCCGTCATGTTTATCTCCTCATCGTTCTCAGTAACAATGTTCTGGTCTTTCTTTCCAGGGGTTGCTACCCCTCGAACCCCTTTAACACATTAACTGCGTTGATACCGACCTCATCAATATCATAACCGCCCTCGAGTACAAACAGGGTTGGTATCCCCAGGGTGTCAATCATCTCACCGATAGTCAGATAATCGGGTGTGGTCAACTTGAAGAAACTGATCGGGTCATTCTCGAAAGTATCTACACCCAGAGAAACCACCAGGTATTGCGGTGAAAAAGTTCCGATGTGTGCCAGTGCATCGGCTAGTGCCTCTTGCCATTGCGAGAACAGGGTTCCCGGGGGCATCGGATAGTTGCGGTTATAGCCCTGGCCCGCGCCACTGCCGGTTTCATCGGCGTACCCCAGAAAATGTGGGAATGCATCCTCCGGATCACCATGCAATGAGCAAAATAACACATCGGCACGCTCATAGAAGATATCCTGAGTGCCATTGCCATGGTGAAAATCCACATCCAGTATCGCTACACGTTCAGCGCCCTGATCACGCAGGTACTGTGCTGCAATGGCAGCGTTATTTAAAAAACAGTAGCCGCCGAACATATCCCGTGCAGCATGATGGCCAGGGGGGCGGCACAGTGAAAAAATACCACCCTCACCATCCAGTAATCCCCGGGCTCCGGTGAGTGCGACGTCTTTGGAGGCCAACGCTGCCCGCCAGGTACCTTCAGTAATGGTCGTTTCCGCTGCTAATGCGTAATAGCCGATCTTGCCTTCAATAAAGCGCGGTGGTCGACACTGCATGCGCCGGGCCGGCCAAACGGTCGCCATCGCTTCGCCCGCGTAACCGGCCTGACGCCACTCATCCCAGGCCGTCTCCAGGAACGAAACAAAATCGGCATCGTGCACGGCCAGTACCGGATCGATCGCGAAAGAGGCCGGTTCGTTGATCTCCCCCAGGCCAAAATTACGCACCGCCTTGATGACCATATCCGCCCGTGAAGGTCGCTCGAAGGGCTGAACGAGTTCACCTCCGTACAGTTCCGTTTTTGCATCACGCAGTCGGTGATGCTCGCTGTAAATTACTCTCATCACTCTTCCCCTCTCTCAATCAATGCCGGTTCAAACAGGTAACGCCTTTGTCTGAAGATGAGTTAGCAGACGACCCAGAAAATTCCAGCAATCTGACAGTTGCGCAATATCGACATACTCATCAGGTCGGTGTGCCTGCAGAATACTCCCGGGACCGCAGACCACACAAGGCACATCCACCTGTTCACCGAATAAACCCGCTTCTGATCCAAAACTGATCTTTCCCGGTACATCGGTATCTTCTAGCAACATCTGGATGAAACGTACAACAGGGGAATCCTGCACTGTGCACAGACCTGGATATCCCGCCAATGCTTCAAAGGAAATCCCGGTCTGCGGATCGACGGAGTGCATCAGCGGTACGAGCACCTCCTCAGCATATTTGACCACCTGCTGGAAGTACCCTTGGGAAGTTTCTTCGGGCAAATGGCGTACCTCGAAACTGAACTCACACAGATCCGGGACGATATTCAGCGCCCGCCCGCCCTCGATCGGCCCCACATGCAACGTGCTATGAGGAACCCGGTAAGCGTTATCAATGGGTCCTTTCTCAGGTACTGCGGAGTAAATGCGTCGGATGTGGCAAATCAGTTCTGCCGCGATCTCTACCGCATTAACACCCTCGACCGGATAGGCAGAATGAGCGGCCCGTCCGTGGACACTGACACGCCATCCCTGCTTACCTTTGTGGGCATGAATGATCTTCATGCTGGTAGGCTCACCGATAATGCCCATAGCCGGTTTCACAGGCAATTGTTGTAGTACATCCAACAGCCGGCGCACACCAATACAACCAATTTCTTCGTCGTAGGAAAGTGCGATATGCACTGGAACCTGCAGCGGCTTTTCCAGCATTTGCGGCACCCGCGCGAGTACGCAGGCAATGAAACCTTTCATGTCGGCTGTACCCCGGCCGAAAAAACGCCCGTCCTGCATCATCACCGAAAATGGATCTGTAGACCAGGGTTGTCCATCAACCGGGACCACGTCGGTGTGCCCTGAGAGCATCACTCCCGGTAGATTCTCAGGCCCGATGGTCGCATAGAGATTTGCTTTACCCCCGGACTCATCATGAACGCGCCGACAGGCTATGCCGAAACTACCAAGATATTGGGCTACGTAATCGATCAACTCGAGGTTGGAGTTGCGGCTGGTGGTATCAAAAGAGACCAGGTCATACAACAGTTTCTTCAGGCCCGGGGCCAGGTTACACGCTTCCCTCGATGAGGTGCTCATGGATCACCAGGTACGCCATATGATGGCGCTGCCTCGGGATCAAGAGCGCGGTTAAGGTAATCCTGCATCTGCGGCTGGTAGCGGTCCCACAACTGGCGCAGCTCATCAACCGGGTCGTCAGACCAGTCCACGCGAAGATCCACCAGTGGCCAGGGCGTTGTCTGCGCCACTAACAGCGCAGCGGAATGGGTGGGGCCCTCCTCCCCCCCAGCCTGTACCCCGGCTTCCAGTGACCGCAGCAGACGTTCAGCCAGGTGCTCATCCGTGTAGTCGGAAAAGGCCTGGGTCATGGCCTCCGGGACATCGGTTGATGACAACAGGTTGCCCGCGGCAACACAATACCCGCCCTGTGAAACAGCGTGGCTGCCCAGAATCTGACTCCCAGTCACCTCTGCGGTGTTGCCTCGCAGATCAACAGCGGTAACTTGGCGGTACTGCGCATGGGGTCTACCTTTCATCACCGCGGCCACCGCTGCCGTCGCATCTATGCCCTGGGCCATCAACTCAAGTACTTCGTTACCAATGGCGGGATCGGTGACATTCTGCGTTGCCACAGCACCTGCACCCGCTCTCACCCAGGGGCAACGACTGCCTACGCTGATGCTGGACGTGGTGATGGCGACCCCGGCCATGGCGGTGCGCTCACAGGCTCCCGCAATAGAGAAAGTCATGATGATTCAGCCGAGCCTGCGGCCGCCTGGCCTTGCAGGCCAAAAAAAGAATCATCGGGATAAGGCTCGAGAATCTCCATCGTGCCCTCACGTAGCCGGGCCACATGTGTGGCCTTGCCTGCCACGATCCTGCGGTAGAATCTTGACGGCACTGCAGGAGGCATGATCGCAAAAGCATCCGCAGCACGATAGTCCGTTATCAACATCCGCCGGGAGCGGTCTTTCGAGAGGTTGGGCCCACCGCCATGCATGGCCCAAATGTCCATCAGACATACATCACCGGCCTTGCCGACAATACTTTCCGCGCGGCTATCGAATTGATCAAAAAGAGCGGGGTCGGTCGAACCGATAAACTTACCATCACAAAAGTGGGTGTACCGCTCACGATGCGAGCCTGGCACGATCCGGGCACATCCATTGCTCTCGTCCATATCATCAAGCAGCAGCAACACCGTCAGTCCGTCATCGTTAGTGTGCGGATCAAAAGGATGATCGGCGTGATACTCCACGCGGGTATTCGTACCGGGAAATTTATTGTTCAGTTTGCAATGATGAAAAAAAACATCGGGACCGATCAGATCGGCAACCACCTCGGGCAGCGCCCCTTCAAAAAGCAGATTCTGATACGGCTGAGAAATGTCGGCCGGATTAGCAACCCGCCGCAGCCGTGGTGCCTCAGCATTGTGGCCCCGCTCAAGGTCAAAACGCGCCTTACCGTCTGGGGTATCAAAGCCATAATTGGCATTGTGACCCCGGCTCTCATTTACCCACGAGTCAAGCTCTTGCAACAGGGATTCACGGACGTCATCAGGTACCAGGCCAGGCACCATCAGGTACCCATCGCGATGAAACTGCGCTTTATTGGTATCGCTGAGCATTTCAGACCGGGTTATCCGGGATAACAGCCGTGACTTCAATTTCTACCAACCACTCAGGGCGGGCGAGCGCCGGTACCACCAGGCCAGTCGAGCAGGGATGTACACCCTTAAGCCATTTACCCATTTCCTGATACACCGCATCCCGGTAACGGATATCCGTCAGGTAAACCACGATGCGGCAGATATGATCAAGCTGACTGCCCGACTCATGCAACAGCATCTGGATATTCTCCATAGCCTTGGCCGTCTGCGCGCCCGGGTCGCCCGGATGCAAAGACTCACGGGTCTCAAGATCCTGGGCTACCTGACCACGCAAGAATACCGACGTACCCCGGGCCACTACAGCCTGGCATAAATCGTTGTCGAGTTCCTGCTCTGGATAAGTTTCGCGCGTGTTGAACGGACGAATGCGTTGATGCATCATGGCCTGCTTCCCTCCCCCCTCTACCGGCGCACTGCGGGGCCGCCGGGATGAATCCTTAGCGTCTCGGATCAAGCCTTAACGCTTTTTTTTGCTGGCGCTACCCTATCAGACAAATCAGCCGAACGCCTAACAAAATCCAACGAATCTTCCCAATCAAAATTGCGATAAACCGCCGCAAGATGGGCAAACGGCGGGGATTGGGCGAACAACTGGAAGGTCAGACGGTGGCCTGCATAATCCGAATTCAGCAGGTCCCGGGCATAGGCCAGGAGTTTTCGCCGGTCCTCCGAGCGCCACTCATCATTGATGGTGTAGAACTTATCCAACCATGGCCCGCTTTCCTGATCTGCAAAGCAGGCAAAATCCGGTGTCACACAGATCTGACCCCCACAAAGTTCCCGCGCGAGATGCATCATTGCCGGCAGATTCGAACAGGCATGCACTCTGCCGGTAAACAGTAGGGACTGATTAGGCATCAACAACCCATTGGGGCTCTTTTCCGCCAGTGCAATAGCCGCAGTCAGGTGCGCATTTATGCCCTCACGATAAACTGCCAGTTGCGCAAGTTTCTCTTGTACCGCCGGTTGTTTGTCCAACCCGGTCTGGCGTACATTGAACAAGGCTGCCCCAATCATCATATCGGCATATTTCAAGATGCGCTGAACAAATGCAAACGCCGAATAACGATGCAAAGTGGCTCGAATAAACACCGCAGCCTGGGTGTGCCGGTAAAAGAGTACGTTCTCCCACGGGATCAGCACGTTATCAAAGATGACCAGTGAATCGATCTCATCAAAGCGGTTCGACAACGGATAGTCCTTCAGTGGAGCACGACCGGTGAACCCCGTACGACAAATCATACGGATGCCCGGCGCACCCAGATTGCCAATGAATCCAACGGCATAATCAGAGTAAGCTTCATTACCCCAGTTTGCGATCGTAGGCTTGGTAAAGGCCTGATTGGCATAGGGAGCGGCGGTCTCAAACTTGGCACCCCGAACCACAATGCCCGCGTCCGTTTCTTTCACCACATGCAACAGCATGTCAGGATCCTGCTCCTGGGGCGCCTTGGAGCGATCACCCTTGGGGTCCGTATTGGCTGAGACATGAAACGGATCGTGGTGGATCACGCGATCAATGTGGTTGGCAATATTCTTGGAAAACTGAGAGTCAACCTGATTCAGTACGTCCTGGCCGTCATATAACGACCACATCTCTCCCACCGTTTCATCGCCTACCCGTGTAACAACGCCACCGATATCATCAAATATGGTATCGGTAGAACGGCGCTTGTCCTGCCAGTCATCCTGCGTGTAAGGTAACTTCAGGCCAACTGAGAATGCCTCACCCGACTCATCCTCATAAACCATGGCCGAACGCGTAGCGGCATCATGTTGCATGTCGTAGATACGGGCACGAATATCCACCAGTGGCTTAAACATCGGATGACGGGTCACATCAGTGACTTTGTCACCGTTCATAAATATCTCGCGGCCATCACGAATCGACTCGCGATACTCGTCCCCTGTTCTGATCATTGCATACCCCTTTTTTTTAATGTTATCTATTCAGATGTCTGTGAAGCCTTAGGTTCCCAGCACCTGAGGCCCACATGATCGCTACTCGCCGATGATTGTAAAATATGATTTAATTATGAATTGAATCCAATCTTTTTATGCAATACTCGCTGCGTCAACTCCGTCATCTGCTCTGCATCGCTGAGCATCAGAATATCTCGAGTGCGGCACGGGAGTTGTTTTTATCGCAACCCGCCCTGTCGACCTCCATCGCCCAACTCGAAGAAGCGTTGGGCCTGCAATTGCTGATTCGCCACCATGCCCGAGGAGTATCGCTGACACCGGCTGGAAACACCTTTTTAGCCCGGGCCCGGTCCCTGCTTGCCCATGCCGAAGAGGTGACGGCCACCGGTCGGGCTTTGGGCGAGTCGGTTCAGGGGGTTCTCGAAGCCGGCTGTTTCTGGACGCTGTCCCCTTTCTTCCTGCCAGGACTACTGGTGCAAGCCCGCCAGCTGCACCCGGAGTTGCAGATTCAGATTACAGAAGGACCCCTGGACGAACTGCAAACCTTATTGCGCAATGGGCGGATTGAAATGGCGTTGCTGTATGACATTGACCTCGACCCCAATCTGGAATACGACACGTTGACCCAGATTGAGCCCCATGTACTACTTCCGGTAAATCACCGCCTCGCAAATCAGGCCGCTGTATCATTGCGCACGCTGCGTAAAGAGCCTTTTATCCTGCTCGACCTACCGCACAGCCGCGATTATTTCCTGAGTTTTTTTCAAAAAGCAAATTTCCGGCCCGAGGTGCGTCACCGAAGTCGGTCGTTTGAACTGGTGCGCGGCCTGGTGGCCAGCGGTGAGGGCTACAGCATTCTTAACCTACAGCCCGCTTCCCACCGGACCTACGATGGCGGCGAAGTGAAATGTCTGCCAATTAAAGACAAAGTTTCACCGCTCTCGGTCGTGCTGGCGCGACCCCGGGGACTGCGACAGACCCGCCGGGCTGGTGCTTTCATCAGTTGTTGTCGCCAATATTTTGGTTCCTGATGCTGGGGGAAATAACTGCATCAAGGACAGCCACACCGCCACCGAATACCCCACGCCCAGCGCAAAGATAATCGTCCCCAACCCCACGGTACCCCCTAACAGCCAGCCCAGACAAAGCACGGATATTTCCAAACCCGCCCGCACCCAACCAATCGGCCAACCAGCTGATCGCTGTAAACCTGTCATCAGGCCATCCCGAGGGCCAGGCCCGAGATTCGCCGTCAGATACAGCCCGCTTCCTGCGCCCACAAGTACCACCCCGCCAATCATCTGCAGGTAGGGTGTCACATTGTTCCCAGACCCAGTCAAAAGGGGTGTCATAACGTCAATGGAGATCGCGATGAGCACGACGTTCGACAGAGTGCCAATACCAGGAACCTCTTTCAATGGCACCCATAGCAGCAACACGATCACACTGACGACGAAAGTAGACTGACCTACGGTCCAGGCTGTTTGCAAAGCAATCCCCTGCGCCAGCACAGTCCACGGACTGACGCCCAGACCAGCGGCAATAAACATAGCTTCGCCGGTACCAAACAGCCAAAGCCCCACAAACAAGGCACCAAGGGTTTGCCAGCGCGGCCGGCAGGTTAATTCGGCGTCAGCACTCCAGGAAGTGCGTGGAACCTTGCGGGCCGGCCTCAGGACTCTGCCCCAGTTACTCAGGAACATGGGTTATCACCGATGGCGCCATGTGGCATGATTAAGCGCAACTACGTTTGCACACCCAAGACTGATCGCACCTCCCTGGCTGCGCGCTCTCCGGTCATTCGAGCCCCATGGCAAGTGCAAAAATGATCGATTGATGTAGCCTCACCGCAGAAAAATAATGTGTCCTGCACCGCCTGGGCAAGCAAGGCACGCTGGTAGAACTGCCCCGGCATACTGGTCGAATACGCGCCCCGGACAAAAGCATTACCGCGCCAGGCTGATTGACGATCGGCCTTTACCTGTCCACGAAATTTCTCACCTAAAGTCTGGCACAGGGCGTCGGTAACGACAGCACGCGATGCCTCTGGCCCCGCCCGCTCTAGCCAGTCTGCATATCGTCCAGCCACAATTCCAATAACACAATCAAACCCATAGGGTCGCAGGCTCAACTGCATCGGTGGTGTGCCCGGATGTTGCACCACAATCCGCTCGGGGAGATCATCATCAAAAAGATGTCGATCAATCGTCAGGCGGATTCGGTTGTAATTGCCCAATGGCAGGGCCTCAATTGCCTGACTCTTTTTTACCGGAAGCTCGGGGGAAAAACGCAGATCACCGGAGCCCAACACGCCTGTCGATACCGCGATGACAGCACACTTCGCTTGCAGTGTACCGCGGAGGGTCTCGACTCTCACGCCAGAGTGTCCCCAATGTACCGCCGTCGCGGGTGTGTTCAGCTCGACAGGCACGTCCGCCGCCCAACGGGCAACCAGAGTCCCATAACCATCAACAACCGGCCAGTTCTCTTCGGTGTCGTTGTAATTGACCATGTCACCAATCGAAATCTGGTCTATATCAGACGACGTATTCAGAGAATCGAAATAGTCAAACACCTCAACCCAGGGACCCTCCCGATCTACCGTATCCAGAACCGACTGGTCACAACCCTTGTCCCAGGCGTCCACCATGGCTTTTTCACGGCGCTCTTCCACCTTCCAGCCTTTTAAAACGTCGGTATCTTCGAGCCAGTCACCGTTCAGGAAAAATCCGGACCGACCATAACCCTTGCGTCTTTCATAACGCACACCCAGAGCATCCGCTGTTGCCACAAAGGGATTGAGACTGGCCGAGTGCATCCAGTGACAGCCCAAATCAAAGGCTGAGCCATCGGGCATGATTTCGGTATAGGCCCGGCCACCGATATGGCCATCGGCCTCCAGAACTATAGTATGAAAGCCAGCCTGGCTAAGTGCCTGGGCCGCCGATAGTCCCGCTGCGCCCGCACCGATGACGACAATATCTGCTTGAGAATTCATAACACCCCGGTAAATGCTGAGTCAATCTCAATCACACGAGATCACGATCTTCGATCACCGTCATAAATGAAAGGCGCCTGCCGGCACTTTTTAGCCAGCACTGTCCCCGCACTGATACAACAGCGGAAACTGATCGCCTGTAAATGGATCTCCATCTTCATATTCCAACTCGGGGAAAAACGGTGAGGTCTTCCCCGGGCGGGCAACAAATCGAGCATCGTCCCCAACCCAGCGAATAGAAATTACCCGGCGACGTTGATCGGACGTATTCGCTGGAGCACCATGTAAGGTCTTAAAGCTGAATACGATTGCGTCACCGGGCTGAACATCCCATCCCCGAATATCCAGATCGTTACGATTTGCGTCGATATCCGGGGCCATTTCGGACTCATCTGCCGGGTAAAGATCCGTGCCATCAAAACGCTTTGGCTTGAACGCTTTGCCCCATCTGTGAGAGCCCACGACATACTCAATACTGCGCTCTCGCGGTACCGGATCGACCGGTACCCAGAAACTGACGGACTGCTCACCATCAACAATGTAATACGGCTGATCCTGATGCCAGGGGGTTTTCACCGAGTTACCTGGCTCTTTTACCAGTATATGGTCATGAAAAACCCGGGCGGTTTTTGAGCGCATCAGTCTTGCCGCGATCTGCGCCATCGGCGATTCCATCACCAAGGCACGGTAGCCTTCGAAGTCTGGCCAGACACAATAGTCCTGAAAAAACTCTGAATCCTTTTGCTCCTCGTGTCGATAGGTTCGCTCACGCCAGCTGGGACTGGCTTTGTTCTCCTCAATGGCTGCCTGCACACCCTCAACCCAGGGTTTGAAAAGCCCTCGCAAAACCACCGCCCCATCTTCCTGAAAAGTGTCTATGGTCGTTTCGGTAAGGAATGTTGCTTCTTCAGTGCTCATAATCCGGCGTCTTTAGGTGCTAATACATCGATAGGCTAACAGAATCCCTGGGATACAGTTAACTCACTAAAGGGGTACGACGGCTGATGTGTGCAGCACTCTCGCCAATGACGCTGCCAGCCACTTCGGCCTGATCCGGATTACTGACGGAACACACTGTATCGTGGAGCAGATTTGCGCGACACATGGGTCGACCGATTTGCCTGTTTCGATTATGGTTACAGTTTAATTGACGGGATGAACCATCGGGGGGAAGCCATGGTCGTACAGAGTCGTGAAGATATTCGACCAGAGAATCGATGAGCTTTCCTGGTTCTCGATTGACCGCTATTCGTTGTGCAAAGGCACTGACCCCCTCGGGCTGGGAGGACAATTGTGTCATTGAGCTGGACCCAACCGGGCGGATAGCCGGGATAACGACTGCGGGCACCCGGCCGACAGTAGACCTGCATTTGCGTGGCATCGTGATTGCGGGGCTGCCTAACCTGCATTCCCATGCACACCAAAAAGCCATCGCCGGCCTCACTGAACATAAAATGGCCGGCCAGGATGATTTCTGGGGCTGGCGAGAACTGATGTACCGGGCTAATGCGCAACTGGGCCCGGACGAACTGCACGCGGTAGCCCGTTATCTTTACATCAGTATGCTGCAGAGCGGGTATACCTCAGTAGCCGAATTTCACTACCTCCATCACCAGCCCAATGGCGATCCTTATACCGATTGCAGCGAACTGTCCGCCAGACTTCTTGAAGCCGCCTCCGAAGCAGGTATCGCGATTACCCTGCTGCCGACACTCTATTGCCGGGGCGGCTTCGATAACGGCCCGGTAACAGATACGCAACAACGCTTTACCAACACGCCGGACAGTTATCTCAAACTACTGCGGGCCTGCGCATCATTATGCACCGACAACCCCGATCGTTCTCTGGGATTCGCGGCGCATTCGTTACGCGCTGTCGACCCCACAACCCTGACTGGCATCCTGCAGGACGCGGGTCAACTGCTCAGAGGCGCCCCGATCCACATTCATGTTGCCGAACAGGCTCGTGAGGTAGATGAATGCGTAGCGCTGAATGGCGCTCGACCTGTCACCTGGCTATACGACCAGTGCGAAGTCACGGATCTGTGGTGCCTGATACATGCCACACATGTCGATCCCACCGAGCTGAACCGGATGGCCAAAAGTGGTGCGGTCGTCGGCCTCTGCCCAACCACAGAAGCCAATCTGGGGGATGGTATCTTCCCCGCAGCCCAATTCCTGGCAGATGGCGGTCGACTGGGTGTGGGTTCCGACAGCCAGATCTGCACCTCACCCGCAGAAGAACTCAGGCTGCTGGAATATGGCCAGCGGCTTAGCCTGCAACGGCGTACGGTGCTTACAAAAGATGATGCGGGCAGCAATGGCCGCTCACTTTTCACCATGGCCGTTTCGGGCGGAGCCCAGGCACTGGGAGAACGTTGTTCAGGGCTCGTCCCGGGGGCCCGCGGTGATCTGATTGAAATAGACCATGAACTCAGTGAATTGGCTTCACGCACACCAGATCAGATTCTTGACAGTTGGATCTTCTCAGCCAAAGAAAATCCGATACGCAACGTCATCGTCGGGGGGCGACACGTCGTGCGAGATGGCCTTCACCCGCTGTGCGACAGCGCGAGCGGTCCATTTCGACAGGTTGTTGCAATGCTGAATAACGCCTAGCCGATACCGGTAACAATCAGGGGGCTTCCGGTGACCTTGCCCCGTTGGCGCATATCAGCCTGCCGCTCATCGGCGAAGGTGAAGTGTTCTGGAATGGTGACCGGGTACCGGCGGCACAGGCTCTGCCAACTGCAGGCCCTGAGGCTCTGGCGCTTCAGGATTGCAAATCGGCAGCCAATGCTTCGCGGGTTTCGAGGCTAAGCTCAACCTCACAGGCGTACTCGGGATGATCAATGCCAAAACGTACATTCCCACCCTGCCTGAACCCGTTGATATCGCAGGAAGATAGCTCAAAGCGGACAAAATGTACGGCCGAGGTTTTCTCCGGCGTTTCTCGCTCAAGATCTTCATTGGCGACAGGGCGGATGCGATCCCCACGTTCCACCTGTAGCCACAAGGCCTTTTCGATCCCCATCAGATGGGCAAGCGCCTCATGGCGCTCATTGATATCCGGGTACTCCAGCATAAAGGTGGCCTTCAGGTTAGTGCCGTCCGGAATAAGCGGGTTATAGGCGTCCAACTCCGCCTGAATCGGCGCTGCCTCGAAAATGCGCTCGATTCGCAGCATCTCCTGAACCTGATACTGCATAGTCAGGGCATCCTCAAAATACAGCGTTGCATTTGAACCAATGGCGACGCGCCTGTTCACCTTATGCGCCATTACCCGCTCGCGAAATCTCCCCCGCTCAACAGAGTAGGCTTCAAGCGAGAAAAGATCGTCGCGGCTTAATTTATTCATATGCTTTCGAATTAAAAAGTTCTAGATTCCATATGCCTTTCGCAACAGGCTTATGGGGTGCTTTGGGACGCTACCATCACCTATGCCGTTGGCCAGATGATGTCCCGCAATCGGGCAATCACTACCATAGTGATCAGGGCTTGCTTTTCGTATTCCTTTGATCACCGGCCGCGCAATTTTCATTGCTTTTTCAAAAGTCTCGACCTTTACCCCATAAGTTCCATCGTGGCCAGAACAGCGCTCAATCATGGTTACCTGTGTATCAGGCACAAGATTCAACGCCTCGCGAGTCTTGGGCCCGATGTTCTGCACCCGCTGGTGGCATGAAGCGTGATACACCACTGAGCCCAGACTTTGAAAAAACTCAGTGACCATAAGACCCTCCGAGTGGCGCAGCATCAGGTACTCGAAAGGATCAAAAAATGCCTCAGCCACTTTGCGCACGCTCTCATCGTTTGGAAAAAGCAGCGGCAATTCCTGCTTGAACATCAACACACACGATGGTACCAGAGCCAGAAGATCCCACCCCTGATCTACAAGTTGCGCCAGTTGGGGAATGTTCCGTTCTTTTGCCTTTTGAACTGAAGCCAGATCCCCCAGTTCAAGCTTAGGCATGCCACAGCAATGCTCATCCTGGGCAATGGTGACCGCAATGTTGTTGTGTCCCAGAACGGCAACCAGATCCTCGCCCAGTACCGACTCATTACGATTAACGTAACAAGTAGCAAATAATGCTACTTTACCGCGAGTTCGTATCCCGGGCACTGCTTCGCTGGACGCCAAAGCAGGGCGCTTTGATATTCTCTTGCGCAAAGGGGGTGACTGGTATGGCGGGATCCGGGCATCAGCGTGAATCCCGGCTACCTTCTGCAAGGCTTTCCTGAGGGGTTTTGATCGATTAGCGGCATTCACTACGATCGATACGCCTGGCAAACCTGCCATCTTCCCCACCGCATCGGTGCTGGTTAGCAATTTATCGCGCACTGGTGCGCCCTGTTTTTCGAATCGAATCGCCTTGGCACGAAGCATCAGGTGTGGAAAATCAATGTTCCATTCATGAGGCGGCACGTAAGGGCATTTGGTCATGTAACAAAGATCGCACAGGAAACACTGATCAACGACCTTCCAGTAGTCTTCCTTAGCAACGCCATCCACCTCCATCGTTTCAGATTCGTCAACCAGATCAAACAGGGTTGGAAAACTGTCACACAGTGATACACAGCGTCGACACCCATGGCAATAATCAAAGACCCGTTCGAGTTCGGCGAAAAGCTTTTCTTCATCTTTGAAGTCACGGCTTTGCCAATCGATAGGGTGCCGGACCGGCGCCTGCAGGCTCCCTTCTCGCGCTGTGCTCATCAAGAATTCTGCTCAAAGCACACGGGAGGCGCAAAAGCGCCCCCCGTGTGTCGGTATCAACGTGGTGGTTTCAGTCGTCCAGAGAATCCAGTGCTTTCTGGAAACGATTGGCATGGGAGCGCTCGGCCTTACCCAGCGTTTCGAACCAGTCGGCAATCTCATCAAAACCTTCTTCACGAGCGGTTTTTGCCATACCCGGATACATATCGGAGTACTCGTGGGTCTCACCCGCGACCGCCGCTTTGAGATTGTCACCGGTGCCACCGATCGGCAGGCCAGTCGCTGGATCACCCGTTTCCTCAAGATACTCCAGATGCCCATGAGCATGACCGGTTTCCCCTTCGGCAGTGGAGCGAAACACCGCAGCAACATCGTTATATCCTTCCACATCCGCCTTGGCGGCGAAATACAAGTAACGGCGGTTTGCCTGGGATTCCCCGGCAAAGGCATCTTTAAGATTTTGTTCTGTCTTGGAGTCTTTCAGCGACATGATGGTCTCCATTGGTTTTGGGTAGTTGGTGTTAAATCAGCCCCTGTCAGAGTGCTGCAGCCCAGAATATACGGTCACTATTTCAATATGTATAATCGTTTGTTATTATCGTTTTAATCGGTTTTACCGATTATTAAAATGAACCTCAAAGATCTGCAATATCTTGTGGCTGTCAGTGAAACCCTGCATTTTGGGCGGGCAGCAAAGCGCTGCTTTGTCAGCCAACCTACCCTTTCAGGGCAGATTCACAAACTCGAGCAGGAGCTTGGAGCAACCCTTTTTGAGCGCACCAATCGTAGTGTGCACATAACACCGATTGGGCAACAGGTCATCAGCCACGCCCGACAGATCCTTGAGCAAGCGGATGCTATCCGCAACCTGGGCCAGGCGCAGGTCGATCCGCTTGCAGGGCCGTTGAGAATTGGCGCAATCCATACCCTCAGTCCGTACCTCGTTCCCTTATTTATGCTGCAACTGCAGCAGCAACACCCCGAACTCTCACTGGAACTGACAGAGGCCACCACCGACCAGCTCCTGATAAAACTCAAAGAACACCAGTTGGATGCCGCTCTACTTGCAACACCCCCAACAGCGGATGACCTTACTGAGATGCACCTCTTCAGGGAGCCTTTCTGGCTCGCCCATCCGCGTGACCACGATCTTTATGAAAAGGACGAAGTGACCTTGAATGATCTCAAAAGAGAAAACGTCCTGCTGTTATCACAGGAACATTGCCTTTCAGAGCAGGTGATGAACGCATGCGCCATTAACGCGCGTACAACTACAAACCCTATGCCTGGCCTGAATGCCTCTAGCCTGGAAACTCTGGTTCAGCTGGTCGGCATGGGCCTGGGTGTGACTCTGGTGCCCGCTCTGTCGGTGCATGGTGGCCGCCTGGCAACAGACCGGGTAATACTGCGGGCCGTCAAGATTCCAGATGCAATCCGTACGGTCCGCCTTGTCTATCGCGCCAGCTTTCC